>MTPE01000247.1 GCA_002011835.1 Desulfarculaceae bacterium JdFR-95
TCGCCGCGGCCGGCCCTGAAAGGGCCGGCCCCTCTGCCAGAGGGGCCATGGCCGCCTGCGGCCATGGCCGCGGTGGGGGGCTGGGACGGGCAGCGGGGAGGCGCCACTTGCGTCCCGCGCATGGGGGTGATATACGGTTACGATTCCTTTGAACCGCCAAGCATGCAACCTATCCGCGAGGAAACGGTGCCATGAAGGTAAACGTGGAGGAACTCAGCTCGGTACAGCGGCGCATGACCGTGGAGATACCCAGCGAGGAGGTGGACCGCACCCTGGACACCCTCTATCGCCGCCTGCGCCGGCAGGTGCGTATCAAGGGGTTCCGCAAGGGCAAGGCGCCGCGGTCGATCCTGGAGCGCTACTACGGGGCGCAGATGGCCATGGAAGCGGCCGAGAGCCTGATCGGCGACACCTACCGCGAGGCCCTGATCCAGGCCCAGCAGGAGCCCCTGGCCCGGCCGGAGTGGGACTTCGAGCCCCCGGTGGCGGGCCAGCCCTTCGTGTACAAGGTCACCTTCGACGTGAAGCCCGTCTTCGAGCTGGACCCGGCCGCGTACAAGGGCATCACCCTGAAGGAGCCGGACCTGAAGGTGACCGAGGAGGAGATTGCCCAGCGCCTGGAGGCCCTGCGCGAGCGCCAGGCCGTGCTCAAGCCCCTGGAGGAGGACCGCAAGGCCCGCACCGGCGACGTGGTGGTGGTCAACTACGAGTCCTTCCTGGGCGAGGAGCCGGTGGAGGGCGGTGCCGCGGACAATGTGGAGGTGGAGCTGGGCAAGGGCCAGGTGCAGGAGGAGATCGAGGTGGCCCTGGTGGGCACCCGTCCCGGGGAGATCGTGGAGGCCAACGTGGAGTACGGCCCCGAGGCCTCCCGTCCCGAACTACGCGGCAAGACGGTACGTTTCAAGCTGTTCGTCAAGGAGATCCGGGTCAAGGAGCTGCCCGAGCTGGACGACGACTTCGCCCGTTCCCTGGGCCCGGAGTTCGAGAGCCTGGAGGAGCTCAAGGACAAGATCCGCCAGGAGCTGGACAAGACCTACCAGGAGCAGAAAGACGCCAGCCTGCGCACCCAGATCCTGGACGCCATCCGCGACCTGGGCCAGTTCGACCTGCCCACCAGCCTGGTGGAGCAGGAGACCGAGGAGATGGTGGAGAGTTTCAAGCGCCGCCTCAAGAGCAGCGGTATGGACCCGGAGGCGGCGGGGCTGGACGAGAACAAGCTGCGGGAGGACTTCCGCCGCGACGCCGAGCGCAAGGTGCGGGCCGGGATCGTGCTGGGCCGCATCGCCGAGCAGGAGGGGGTGGAGGTCAGCGAGGAGGACGTGGAGGCCGAGATCGCCCGCATCGCCGAGCGCGTGGGGCAGCCCGCGTCGGTCATCAAAGAAATATACAAGAAAAACAATATGATGCCTGACCTGCGCGCCCAGGTGCTCCAGGAAAAGACATTGCAGCTCATAAAAGCCGGTGCTAATATTGAATTAGTCGATCCGGCCGAGCTGGCTGCGGAAATGGCCCAGAAGCAGGAGGCAGAGGCGGCCCAGGACGGCTCTGGANCCGGAGACGACNAACCACAGNCAGATACGGACGAGGCGGAAGCGGCCGGGTCTGGAGAGCAGGCTCCGGCGGGTGATTCCGCCCCGGCCGACCAAAGNGAGTCTGAGAGGTCATGACCCTGATTCCCTTCGTAATCGAGCAGACTTCCCGGGGTGAGCGCTCCTACGACATCTTCTCGCGCCTGCTGAAGGACCGGATCATCATCCTGGGGCAGTACATCGAGGACAACCTGGCCAACCTGATCATTGCCCAGTTGTTGTTCCTGGAGGCCGAGGACCCCACCAAGGACATACATTTGTATATCAATTCTCCGGGTGGGCAGGTGACCAGCGGCATGGCCATCTACGACACCATGCAGTACATCAAGCCCAAGGTGTCCACCCTGTGCCTGGGCCAGGCCAGCTCCATGGCCGCGATCCTGCTGGCCGCGGGCGAGCCGGGCATGCGCTACAGTCTGCCCCACTCCCGCATCCTCATCCACCAGCCCATGGGCGGTTTTCAGGGGCAGGCCACGGACATAGACATCCATGCCCGCGAGATCCTGCGCCTGCGCCAGGAGCTGAACCGCATCCTGGCCAAGCACACCGGCCAGCCGGTGGAGAAGATCGCCGAGGACACCGAGCGCGACTTCTTCATGAGCGGGGAAGAGGCGCGCGAGTATGGTATCGTAGATAAAGTGATCACCCACCGCGAGGTGGCCGACAAGAAAGACAGCGAGGGGGTAGAGACGGAGTCTCATGGCCAAGAAGAGTGACGGCAAGGGATCGGATCTGGTCTGCTCCTTCTGCGGCAAGAGCCAGGACGAGGTCAAGAAGCTCATCGCAGGACCCAGCGTCTACATCTGCGACGAGTGTATCGAGCTGTGCAACGAGATCATCGAGGAGGAGTACCAGAAGGAGGAGGCCTCCAGCCGGCTTTCCATTCCCAAGCCGCGTGAGATCAAGGCCATCATCGACGAGTACGTGATCGAACAGGAACGGGCCAAGAAGATCCTGGCCGTGGCGGTGCACAACCACTACAAGCGCATCGACGCCAAGGTGGACACCTCCGGGGTGGAGCTGCAGAAGAGCAACATCCTGCTCATCGGCCCCACCGGCAGCGGCAAGACCCTCCTGGCCCAGACCCTGGCCCGTATCCTCAACGTGCCCTTCACCATCGCCGACGCCACCACCCTCACGGAGGCGGGCTACGTGGGCGAGGACGTGGAGAACATCATCCTCAACCTGCTGCAGGCCGCGGACTACGACGTGGAGCGGGCCCAGCGCGGCATCGTCTACATCGACGAGATCGACAAGATCGCGCGCAAGAGCGAGAACCCCTCCATCACCCGCGACGTGTCCGGCGAGGGCGTGCAGCAGGCCCTGCTCAAGATCATCGAGGGCACCATGGCCTCGGTGCCGCCCAAGGGAGGCCGCAAACACCCCCAGCAGGAGTTCGTCAAGGTGGACACCACCAACATCCTGTTCATCTGCGGGGGGGCCTTCGTGGGCCTGGACAAGATCATCAAGAACCGCATCGGGGCCAAGATGATGGGCTTCACCGCCGACCTCAGGGACAAGAAGGACGACATCCCCCTGGGTGAGATCCTGGCCCAGGTGCAGCCCGAAGACCTGATCCAGTACGGGCTGATCCCGGAGTTCGTGGGTCGCCTGCCGGTGGTGGCCACCCTGGACGAGCTGAGCGAGGAAGCCCTGGTGCGCATCCTCACCGAGCCTCGGAACGCCCTCACCAAGCAGTACGCCAAGCTGTTCGAGATGGAGGGGGTGGAGCTCAAGTTCACCGACGAGGCCCTCACCGCGGTGGCCAAGCTGGCCCTGGAACGCAACAGCGGCGCCCGTGGCCTGCGCTCCATCCTGGAGGCGGCCATGCTGGACATCATGTATGAGCTGCCCTCGCTCAAGAACGTGGCCGAGTGCGTGGTGGGCGAGGAGGTCATCACCAAGCACGAACAGCCCCTGCTGCTGTTCTCCAACCAGGCGGAGTATGCCTGAGCGCAGCCGCGGGCTAGCCGCCAAGGACCCATAGACCGGTGCGAAACCGCTTTTTCGGCAAGGTAGTCAAGTGACCCCTGTCGGCCGTGAGAGGACCGCTCATGCGTGCCCCCCTGTTGCCGCTAAGAGACATCGTGGTCTTCCCCCACATGGTGGCCCCCCTGTTCGTGGGGCGCGAGCGCTCGGTCAACGCGCTCGAGTACGCCATGCGCCACGACAAGACCATCTTCCTGGCCACCCAGCGCGATGCCCGCATCGACGACCCCACCCCCGACGACATCTACCAGGTGGGCACCATCTCCACCGTGCTCCAGCTCTTGCGCCTGCCCGACGGCACGGTCAAGGCCCTGGTGGAGGGCAAACGCCGCGCGCGCATAAACACCTACCTGCCGCGCGAAGACCTGTTCCTGGTGGACCTGGAGCCCCTGGACGACTCCCGCGAGCCCGACCTGGAGTCCGAGGCCCTCATCCGCTCCGTCAACGCCTCCTTCGAGCAGTTCGCCAAGCTCCAGAAGAAGATCCCCCACGAGGTGGTGCTCTCCATCGCCGCCATCTCCGACCCCGGCCAGCTCGCCGACACCGTGGTGGTCCACCTGCCCCTCAAGCTGGCCGACAAGCAACAGCTCCTGGAGATGGTGGACCCCAACCGCCGCCTGGAGCGCCTGTTCGAGCTGATGCGGGCCGAGATCGAGATCCTGCAGATCGAACAGCGCCTCAAGAGCCGCGTCAAGCGGCAGATGGAAAAGACCCAGCGCGAGTACTACCTCAACGAACAGATGCGCGCCATCCAGAAGGAGATGGGTGAGCGCGACGACCTCAAGAGCGAGGTCAAGGAGCTGGAGGAGAAGCTCAAGAAGAAGCGCATGCCCCGCCAGGCGGCGGAGAAGGTCCGCGCCGAGCTCAAGAAGCTCAAGCTCATGTCCCCCATGAGCGCCGAGGCCACCGTGGTGCGTAACTACGTGGACTGGCTCCTGGCCCTGCCCTGGTACGAGCGCACCCGCGACAAACTGGACCTGGAGGAGGCCCGCCGCATCCTGGACGAAGACCACTACGGCCTGGAGAAGCCCAAAGAGCGCATCCTGGAGTTCCTGGCCGTGCAGTCCATGGTGCGCCGCATCAAGGGGCCCATCCTCTGCTTCGTGGGCCCGCCCGGGGTGGGCAAGACCTCGCTCGCCCGCTCCATCGCCCGGGCCATGGGGCGCCGCTTCATCCGCCTCTCCCTGGGCGGCGTGCGCGACGAGGCCGAGATCCGCGGCCACCGCCGTACCTACATCGGGGCCTTGCCCGGCAAGATCATCCAGTCCATGCGCCGGGCCGGCACCATCAACCCCGTGTTCTGCCTGGACGAGGTGGACAAGATGTCCACCGACTTCCGCGGCGACCCCTCCGCCGCCCTCCTGGAAGTGCTCGACCCGGAGCAGAACTTCGCCTTCAACGACCACTACCTGGACGTGGACTACAACCTCTCCGAGGTCATGTTCATCACCACCGCCAACACCCTCTACTCCATCCCCCCGCCCCTGCAGGACCGCATGGAGATCATCCGCCTGCCGGGTTACACCGAGTTGGAGAAGCTGGCCATCGCTCAGCGCTTCCTCCTGCCCAAGCAGGCCAAGGCCAACGGCCTGGAACCGCACCAGGTGCGCCTCAGCGACAACGCGGTGCTGCAGATCATCCGCCGCTACACCCGCGAGGCCGGCGTGCGCAACCTGGAACGCGAGATCGCCAGCATCTGCCGCAAGGTGACCAAGAAACTGGTGGCCGAAAACAACCGCCAGGGTAGCGTGCGGGTGCCGGTCAGCGCGGTGGAAAGCTACCTGGGCGTGCCCAAATACCGCTACGGCCTGCCCGAAGACCGCGACTACGTGGGCCTGGCCAACGGCCTGGCCTGGACCGAGACCGGCGGCGAGGTCCTCACCACCGAGGCCGTGATCCTGCCCGGCAAGGGCAAGCTCACCATCACCGGCAAGCTGGGTGAGGTCATGCAGGAGTCGGCCCAGGCCGCCCTGTCCTACGTCCGCTCCCGCGCCTACAGCCTGGGGCTCCCCCAGGACTTCTACAAGCAGGTGGACATACACATCCACGTGCCCGAGGGCGCCATCCCCAAAGACGGCCCCTCGGCCGGTATCACCCTGGCCACCGCCCTGGTCTCGGCCCTCACCTCCATACCCGTGCGCTCCGACCTGGCCATGACCGGCGAGATCACCCTGCGCGGCCGGGTGCTGCCCGTNGGNGGCCTGCGCGAAAAGATCCTGGCCGCCCACCGCGTNAACATCAAACGTGTCCTCATACCCAAGGACAACGAGAAGGACATAAAAGAGATCCCCCAGAAAGTCCTGCGCGCGGTGGAGCTGATCCCGGTGGAAGACATGGACCAGGTCATCCGCCTGGCCCTGGCCGTGGACGACCCCGATACCATCTTCGACAAGCAGGCCAAACCCTTCTGCCTGCCCCGCGGCCAGGCNCGCGAGGAGCCTTCCGAGGTGGTGGCCCACTGAAGCAGGGCCCAGGGCCGGCCCACACTCTTGACAGCCGGCCTCCGGCCCGATAAATAGAAGTGCCCCCACGGCGACAGGCTCGAACGGTGGGCGGGTAGCTCAGTTGGGAGAGCATCGGCCTTACAAGCCGGGGGTCACAGGTTCGAGTCCTGTTCCGCCTACCACAACCCCAACCGGGGCGAGCAGGAGGGGCCACGGGGGCGCAGGGGGCCAAGGGGGGTCAAGGGGGGCAGAGGACACGAAAGACTCCGCCCCACAGAGGCCAGGCCCAGAGGCCGCAAGGGGCAGAAGGGGGCGCAAAAAAGGCCCCGATGTGAGAGAGCAGCGCCCCCCCGAAGAGAAAAGCAACACGGGCGCTGAGCACGATAGCCGGCGGCGCCCCGAACAAAATGGGATGAACCTCACCACCTGAGGCAAGGACGCCACGGGGACGAGGCAAGGGCCGGGAGCGATAAAAAGCAGCGGCCAGTAGATGGGCCAAGGGAGCACAGAGAGCCGCCCCGGCGACAAAGCCAACCCCAGAGGCGAACGAAAACCCCAGGCCCAAGGGCCAACGGAGGAGCCAAACCACAAGACCACCAGCGGGGGCGTAGCTCAGTTTGGTTAGAGCGCCGGCCTGTCACGCCGGAGGCCGCGAGTTCAAGTCTCGTCGTCCCCGCCAATGATCACAAGGGGTTAGCCGAACGCGGCTAACCCCCTTT
>MTPE01000254.1 GCA_002011835.1 Desulfarculaceae bacterium JdFR-95
GGCCATAAAGGCCGAAGCCGAAGGCAGCGTAGTAGACTAGGCCACCGGCCCCGGATGGCGGCCGGTGGCAGGGCGCGGGAAGGGTCTTCCGCGCCTATTCTTTTGCTCATCCGGCAAATGGCGGGGCGACAGGCGCCTTGGGCTTGCGCGGGCCGCCAGCACAGGAGAGAGAGTTGGATGATATTTCGTTGGTCAAGGCCGTAAGCCCTGCAAGGGTGGCCAGGGGCCAGCCTTGACCAGGCCGAGCCGGGATGATTCGCCAACCACTCCGGCGTCTGCCGGATGAGGCATTACTTTTGGACTCGACACGCCAGAGACGAGCCGCAGCGGAGNAGGTGAGATGAGCAGCCAGATGCTGGANAAGTCCTACGACCCCACCAAGGTGGAACAACGCTGGTATCGCTACTGGGAGGAGCAGGGCCTGTTCCGGGCCGACCCCGCCTCGCCCAAGCCTCCTTATTCCATCGTGATCCCGCCTCCCAACGTGACCGGCCAGCTCCACATGGGCCACGCCCTCAACAACACCCTGCAGGACATNCTCTGCCGCTACTGGCGCATGCAGGGCCGGGAGGTGCTCTGGATGCCCGGCACCGACCACGCCGGCATCGCCACCCAGAACGTGGTGGAGCGCCAGCTGGCCCAGGAGGGCCTGAGCCGCCACGACCTGGGCCGGGAGAAGTTCATCGAGCGCGTCTGGCAGTGGCGCGAGGAGTACGGNGGCAAGATCATCAACCAGCTCAAGCGCCTGGGCGCCTCCTGCGACTGGAGCCGCGAGCGCTTCACCATGGACGAGGGCCTGTCGCGGGCGGTGCGCGAGGTGTTCGTGCGCCTGTGGGAAGAGGGCCTGATCTACCGCGGAGACTACATCATCAACTGGTGCCCCCGCTGCCACACCGCGCTCAGCGACCTGGAGAGCGAGCACGAGGAGGTCCAAGGCGGGCTGTACTACATCCGCTACCCCTTCAAGAACGGCCGGGGACACCTCACCGTGGCCACCACCCGGCCCGAGACCCTGTTGGGCGACACCGCGGTGGCGGTCAACCCCGACGATCCCCGCTACCAGGAGCTCGCCGACGACACCGTGATCCTGCCCCTGCTGGGGCGCGAGATCCCGGTGATCCGCGACCCCTACGTCTCCACCGAGTTCGGCACCGGTGCCCTCAAGATCACCCCGGCCCACGACCCCAACGACTTCCTCATCGGCCAGAAGCACGGCCTGCCCGCCATCAAGGTGATGGACGACGACGGCCGCATCAATGAGCAGGGCGGACCCTACGCCGGGCTGGANCGCTTCGANGCCCGCAAGAAGGTCCTGGAAGACCTGGAGGCGCAGGGGCTGCTGGAGAAGCAGGAGGACTACCTGCACTCGGTGGGCCACTGCTACCGNTGCAAGACCATGGTGGAGCCCATCCTGTCCAAGCAGTGGTTCGTCAAGGTGGGCCCCCTGGCGGCCGAGGCCCTTAAGGCGGTGCAGGAGGGCCGCACCCGCATCGTGCCCGAGCAGTGGGTCAAGACCTACGAGGAGTGGATGACCGGCATCCGCGACTGGTGCATCAGCCGCCAGATCTGGTGGGGCCACCGCATCCCGGCCTGGTACTGCACCTGCGGNGAGGTGATCGTGGCCCGCACCACCCCCCAGTCCTGCCCTGCCTGCGGGGGCACCGAGCTGCGCCAGGAGACCGACGTGTTGGACACCTGGTTCAGCAGCGCCCTGTGGCCCTTCTCCACCATGGGCTGGCCCGAGCAGACGCCGGAGCTGGCCAAGTTCTATCCCACCAGCTGCCTGGTCACCGGCTTCGACATCCTGTTCTTCTGGGTGGCCCGCATGATGATGATGGGGCTGAAGTTCATGGGCGAGGTGCCCTTCCGCGACGTGTACATCCACGCCCTGGTACGCGACGCCCAGGGCCAGAAGATGAGCAAGTCCAAGGGCAACGTGATCGACCCCCTGATCATGATGGACCGCTTCGGCACCGACGCCTTCCGCTTCACCCTGGCCGCCTTCGCCGCCCAGGGCCGCGACATCAAGATGAGCGAAGAGCGCATCGCCGGCTACCGCAACTTCGTGAACAAGATCTGGAACGCGGCCCGTTTCACCCTGATGAACCTGGCCCCCAAAGAGGGAGAGGAAGACGCCGCCCCCGCCGAGCCCACCCTGGAGGACCGCTGGATCATGAGCCGGGTGCGGGCCACCGCCGCGGCCGTGGCCGAGGGCATCGAGAACTACCGCTTCAACGAGGCGGCCAGCGCCATCTACCATTTCGTATGGCACGAGTTCTGCGACTGGTACCTGGAGCTGGCCAAGCCCTTCCTCTACGGCGACGACCCCGCCCGGGCCNCGGCCACCCGCGCCACCCTGCGCGAGGTGTTCTCCCGCCTGTTGCGCCTGTTGCACCCCTTCATGCCCTTCGTGAGCGAGGAGCTGTGGCAGCGCCTGCCCGGCACCGAGGGCTCCATCATGGTGGCCCCCTGGCCCGGCGGCGATCCGGCCGAGGACGACCCCCAGGCCGAACGCGACATGGGCCTGATCATGGAGGTGATCAGCGCGGTGCGTAACATCCGGGCCGAGATGGGGCTCAAGCCCGGCCAGGAGGTGGAGGTGATCCTGGTGGCGCATGAGCCGGACACCGCCCGGCTCCTGCAGAGCCACGCCGACCGCATCGCCAACCTGGCCAAGGCCTCCCGCGTGGAGCTGGCCCCGGAAGGCACCAGCCCGGACAAGGCCGCCAGTGCCGCCCTGAGTCGCGTGACCCTGTTCGTGCCCCTGGCCGGGCTGGTGGACTTCGCCGAGGAGAAACGCCGCCTGGAAAAGGAGATCAAGAAGGCCGAGAAAGACCTGGCCGCCAGCCAGCGCAAACTGGCCAACCCCGACTTCCTGGCCAAGGCTCCCCCTGCGGTGGTGGACAAGGAGCGGGCCAAGGAGGCCGAAGCCACCAGCAAGCTGGAGCGCCTGCGCGCCAGCCTGGCCCGGGTGGAGAGCTTCCTGTGAGCCCAGAGGCCATCCCCCCAGGGGGCCCTTGGAAGAATCCGCTGGTGGTTGTATAATACTCTCGGGCTGTTAGGGGGAACGGCCACCCTGGCCTCCGCGGGGGAGCACGCTGGCGGAGCAGGGCTGCATCCCTGCTTGAAAGCACCTACTTTTGGCTTGACAGCCCCTGGCCCAATTGATAGACAGGACAATGTGCCAAAGGCCACAACCGGTTTGTAAACGGTCTAAATACGAGTTCCAAAGCAAAAGGAGGTAACCCAACATGCCTACTGTGGAGTACAAGGGCAAGACCTACGAGGTCGACGAGGACGGCTTCCTCCAGGACCCGGAGAAGTGGGACAAGGACTTCGCGATGTACGTGAAGGAGCAGGAGGGCATCGCCGAGCTCACCGACGAGCACTGGAAGGTGATCAACTACCTGCAGGACTACTACAAGAAGAACGGCATCGCCCCCATGGTCCGTATCATGACCAAGGTGACCGGGTTCAAGCTGAAGAAGATCTACGAGCTGTTCCCCAGCGGACCGGGCAAGGGCGCCTGCAAGATGGCCGGCTTGGCCAAGCCCACCGGCTGCGTGTAAGTCCCGCGTAGAGTAGGGTCCATAAGTCGCGGTGTCCGGTCGGTGGCAGGCCGGGCACCGTGTTTTTGCCGCCCTTACTTGCACAAAATTTTGGGTAGAACAAACACCTCCAGGGAGCCCCGCCGTGGCCGAAGCACCCAAGTCTTCAGGAATAGAGCTGAAACCAGCACCCAAGACCTACCGGCGCGAACAGGACAAGGCCCGTCCCCCGGCCGAGACCGTGGCCTGGGTGCGCGAGCGTTTCGCCAGCCTGGGCCAGCCGGTACTGAAGAAGACCCTGCGTATCGACACNGGTCGGCTGGANATCCCGGTCTACATCAGCCTGTGCACCCCGGCCGCCACCCGCCTGACCAACACCTACAAACAGATGGGCAAGGGCGCCAGCCCCATCCAGGCCGAGGCCAGTGCGCTGATGGAGCTGGCCGAGCGCTTCAGCTTCTTCTCCTTCATCCGCACCACCGACTTTCCCCGCTGGCGCCCCCCCGAGGTGCCCGGACCGGCCATGCCCTTCGAGGAGGTGGCCCGCTCCCTATACCACCCCCGCCATGACCTGGAGCGCGCCCGCCGGGTGTGGGAGCTGTTGCCCCAGAGCTGGTGTTGGGCCCGCAACCTCACCGCCGACCGCGAGGAGATGGTGCCCCTGGGCTGGTTCTACGCCATCAACGAGTACAACGGACCGGCCGCGGGCAACTGTCAGGAGGAGGCGGTGCTGCAGAGCCTGTGCGAGGTGGTGGAGCGCCACGTCTCGGCCGTGGTCACCAACGAGCGCCGGCCCACCCCGGCCATAGACCCGGCCTCGGTGAGCGATCCGGTGGCCCGGGAGCTGATCGACAAGCTGAACGCCGCGGGCATCGTGACCTATCTCAAGGACTTCTCCTGCGACATGGGCATCCCCTCGGTGGGGGCCCTGTGCTGGGACCCGGCCACCTTCCCGCAGAAGAGCGAGATCGTCTACACCGCCGGCACCGCCGCCAGCCCGGCCAAGGCCCTGATCCGGGCGCTGACCGAGGTGGCGCAGTTGGCCGGTGACTTCGAGACCGGCTCCTCCTACATGGTCTCGGCCCTGCCCAAGTTCCAGACCCTGGACCAGGCCCGTTACGTCACCGAGGCCGCGGGCACCGTGGCCCTGGACGAGCTGCCCGACGTGAGCGCCGACGACTTCCGCGACGAGGTGCTGGCCTGCGTGGCCGCCCTGGAGCAGCGGGGATACACGGTCTACACCCTGGACGTGACCCATCCCGAGTTGGGGGTGCCGGCGGTCTACACCTTCGTGCCCGGCTTCCACTTCGCCCAGCGTACCATCGGCACCGATGTGGTCTTCCACGCCGCCAAGCTGGCCAGCCAGCTCCCGGAGCCGGCCCAGGCCCTGGCCGTGCTGGAGGCCATGCAGGAGGTGGCGGGCCAGGCCTACTACTTCCCCTTCTTCATGGCCCTGGCCCTCATCGCCCTGGGGCGGCCCGCCGAGGCCCTGGCCCGACTGGACGAGGCCCTGACCCTGGACCCGCCACCCCACGACGAGGCCAGCATACACACCCAGCGCGGGGTGGCGCTCAAGGACCTGGGCCGCTACCAGGAGGCCAAGGCCGCGCTCCTGACCGCCGCCGCCTTCCCCGAACCCCACCAGGAGGTGTTCAATCTGCTGGGCTTCTGCCACTACAAGCTGGGCGAGCACGAGCAGGCCGTAGAGGCCTTCAGCCGCGCCATCGAGATCGAGCCCGGCGACGCCATCAACTACGCCAACATCGCCGCCAACCTGCGCGAGATGGGGCGCCTGGAGGAAGCCCGGCGCATGTACCGCCAGGCCCTGGAGCTGGACCCTTCCCTGGAGCTGGCCCGCCAGGGCCTGGCCCGGCTGCAACAGATGCAGGCGCGCGCTTGACAAACCCCGGCCGGTGTGGGCCAGATAGTAGAGAGGCCGCTCCCGCAGGCCGCAGCCAAGGGCGGCCTCTTTCACCGTCTGCCTGGGAGGACGTATCTTGGCTCCACCGCTGTTGGTACAAGCCCTGCGCCTGCCTTTCCTGACCGGCAGCCTGCTGCCCGTGGTGATGGTGGCGCCCTGGGTGTGGAAGCAGGGGCCCTTGTCCTGGGGACATCTGTTGCTCACCTTGGTGGGGGTGGCCGGCCTGCATCTGGGCGCCAACCTGCTCAACGACTACTTCGACGCCAAGGGCTCCGATCCCATCAACCGCCTGGTCACGCCCTTCTCCGGGGGCAGCCGCGTGATCCAGGAAGGCCGCCTGAGCGCCGCCGCGGTCCTGGCCTTGGGGCTGTTCTTCCTGGCCCTGGGCGTGGCCTGCGGGGTGGGGTTGGTGGCCTGGGACCGGCCCTGGGTGATCCTGGTGGGGGCCCTGGGCCTGGCCGGGGGCGTGCTCTACTCGGCCACGCCCGTGGCCCTGATGAGCCGCGGTCTGGGCGAGGCGGTGATCTTCCTGGTCTTCGGTCCGGTGCTCACCTGGGGCGTGGGCTACGCCCTCACCGGCCAGTTCTCGGCCGGTGCTTTCCTGTTGGGCCTGCCTTTGGCCTGGCTCATCACCGCGGTGCTGTGGATCAACCAGATGCCCGACGCCGAGGCCGACCAGCAGGCGGGCAAACGCACCCTGGTGGTGCGCCTGGGACCGGGGCTGTCGCGGGTGGTGTATGCCGGGCTCATGCTCATGCCCCTGCCCTCCATCGCTTTGTTGGTCTATGGCCTGGACTTCACCCCCTGGCTGTGGCTGGGCGGCCTGGGGGTGGGCCACGGCTTGGCTGCCATCGCCGCGGTGTGGCGCCACTACCACGAGCCGGAAAAGCTCCTACCCGCCCAGGCCAAGACCATCCAGGCCCACCTGGCCACTGCGGTGTTCCTGACCGTGGGGCTGCTCCTCGGCTGAGCCCACCCGCCAGGAGCAAGGCCCATCCCCACCCGGCCCCAAGGAGAGG
Source organism: Desulfarculaceae bacterium JdFR-95 (assembly GCA_002011835.1). Taxonomy (GTDB): domain Bacteria; phylum Desulfobacterota; class Desulfarculia; order Desulfarculales; family Desulfarculaceae; genus Desulfocarbo. The sequence continues at coordinate 6,489 of MTPE01000254.1, forward strand.
CCAGGGGCGCTGCCTGCTGCCCCCGGCCGGAGGCTGGTCGAGGCTGTGGGCCTGCAGCGCCCGGAGCTGCTGGCCGGTCGGAGAAGAAGGGGCCGGGAAACCAGGGCTCCACCTCCGCCGGTGTCGGCCTCTGGTGCGGGTGGCCCCTGGGGACCTGGGCTCCTTTCGGCTCATCCGGCAGATGGCGGGGGGAGAGGCACCTTGGGATTGCGGCCCAGGGCCTC
>MTPE01000402.1 GCA_002011835.1 Desulfarculaceae bacterium JdFR-95
GCCGACGACCTGGGCTCCACCATGATCGAGGAGAACGTGGTGGCCGCGGCCGGAGCCTCCTATCGCCTGGACCGACAGGAAATGGTGCGCTTGGCGGCCGAGGCCGGGTTCACCGCCTGCCAGCGCGACACCCATTACCGCCGTCTGGAACCTTATTCCAGTTGACACCACCAGACGCCTGGTCTATGCAAGGGCATGACTGGCGTGACCGGCAATCCGCAGCGTGCTCAGGCCAGAGGGGTGCCGCGACCCTTGGTGGCGGTGATGTCCTCGGGCTTCTTCGGCTTCTTTGCCCACGCCGGCTTCCTGCAGGGGCTGGAGGACCTGGGGCTGGTGCCGGATGCCTATGCCGGTACTTCGTCGGGTGCCTTGGTGGCGGCCTGCGCTGCGGCCGGGCTCGGTCCCCGGGACATGCTGGCTGCCTTCTGCCGGCTGCGACGGGAGGAGTTCTGGGACCCACCGGATTGGCGTGAGACCTTGTCCCTCTGCCTGCGGGGCTGGCGGCGGGAGAGCGGCTACTTGCGCGGCCGGGCCTTCCGCCGCATCCTGGAGGCGGTGTTGCCGGTACATCGCTTCGAGGACTGTCCCCGCCGCTGCCTGATCGTGGCCCTGGACGCGGCCGCGGGGCGGCGTGTGGTGTTCACCGCGGGCCCTCTGGTGCCGGCGGTGGTGGCCTCGGGGGCGGTGCCGCTTCTGTTCCGGGCGGTGTCGCGGGGAGAGGAGCTGCTGTTGGACGGGGGGCTGGTGGACAAGGCGCCGCTGGCGGCCGCGGCCGAGCACCTGCAGCCTGCCGCCATGGTGGTGCACCTGTTGCCTTCCGCCAGCCTGGAGGCGCCGCCAGAGCATACCCTGGCCCGCAGGTGGGCTCCCTTTCGCCTCCAGGCCCGGGCCGTGGACGCGGCGCGGATCCAGGCCTACCGCGACCAGTTGGACTGGCTGCGTCCGCGAATGCCGGTGTGGGAGGTGGTGAGCCGCGGCCTGCCCCGTCTGGGTCCGCGTCGCCTGTCCCGCGGCCCCGAGGCCTTTGCCCTGGCCCGCCGCCTCACGGTGGAGACCCTGCGGCACCGCGCCCGCGGGTCAAGGACGAGAGATTGTGATAAAATGGACTTGGTCGAGCTCTCAAGATCTCAAACTGGCCCTCTGCTCGGGAACGCGTCATGCAACAACGGTTTCTGAATGGGATCCGCTACATCCCCACGCTGCCGAACATCTTGGCCAAGATACTGGCCTTGCTGAACGATCCCCGTTCTTCCGCGCGCCAGTTGGAAGAGATAATCACCCACGACCAAGCCCTGTCCACCAAGGTCCTGACCATCGCCAACAGCGCATACTACGGCTTTCGCCACGAGATACTCACCGTGCGTCGGGCGGTGGTGGCCCTGGGCTACGAGGAGATCCGCAACATCTGTCTGGGTGCCAGTCTGATGGGCTTCCTGCATCCGTCCACCTTCCGCGACCGGCAGCAGGCCGAGCTGCTGTGGCTGCATTCCCTGGCCGCGGCCGAAGGGGCGCGTCTGGTGGCGGAAAGCGTCTCCTTCGACTTGGAGCCCGAGGTGGCCTTCACCGCGGGACTGATTCACGACCTGGGCAAGGTGGTGCTGGCCGCGTTCTTCCCCGAAGAGATCGACGCGGTGTTGGAGCTGATGGAGGCTCAGGGGCTGTCCTTCCGCCAAGCGGAACAGGCCCAGGGCGTGGAACACACCGAAGTAGGACAGGCCTTGTGCCAGAAATGGGATCTGCCGCCGCAGTTGGTGGAGGCGGTGGGCAAGCACCACGACCCCAGGGCTACCTTGGGCTTCCCCCAGCTCACGGCCGTGGTGCACGTGGCCGACTTCCTGGCCCGCCAAGGGGTGATGGGCCACTCCATCAACCCCGACCCCCCTCAGGTGCAGGTGAAGGCCCTGGAGCTGCTGGAGGTGGAGGAGCGCTCGCTGGAGAGGTGGCACCAGGAGCTCATGTCGCGCCGTGAGGCGGTGATCGCCCTCTGGCAGACCCTGCTCCGGGAATAGGCTCCCTTCGCTCGCCTCTCCGGGGAAGCCGCCTCCGCGGTGTCACTCCCCACCGGAGCGCGCAAAAGGAGGCCCGGGGCGTGGGCTGCCGAGGCCGGGAATCAATTCCTCCGGCCCCGTCCTCTGTGCTTCTCTACCAACGAACCGGACACGAGGCGGGACCCGCACCTGGGGTCTGGGGGTCGGCAGGGACGGCGGGCATTGCCTCCCCCCATTGCCTCGGCGGCCAAACGGGGGTCCGGCACCAAGCATCACCTTGCAGGTATTGATCACTGGCGCTTGGAGCGGCGCCGCGCGTTCAGGTCCACCACCTTGCCTCCGCCGGGAGAGTGGTCCCGCGTGGGTGGGGTGGGCTCTTGGGGTTGGGGGTCGATCTGGGGCGCGGGGGGAGGCACGGCCTCCAGGCGCATGGCCTCGCCGTTCATGGTAAACTCCCCGCCGTCGATGTACTCGTCCCGCAGGATCCAAGTCACCTGGCGGGCGGGCACCTGCAGCAACAGTAGGCGTACCTGCCACCAGCCGGGCTTGACATCGGCGGTGATCTCCTCCACCCGGGCGTAGAGCACGGGCCGGCCCAGGTGGTGGATCAGCTTCAGGTCGCCCACACGAGTCTGCATACGCGGGTCTCCTCCCAACAGGGCTCGACTCAAACCATAGGAGCGGCCTGCTGCGCTGTCAAGTCCAGGGAAAAAGGAGTGAGGAACACCGTGGCCCAAACCACCATGAATCTGGCCCGACGGATCAAGCGTCACGTATGGGCACCGGTGTGGGATTGGTTCGCGGTGTGTCCGCCCGGCCTGGAGTGGCTCTGCGCCCAGGAGCTGCGCGGGCTGGGCCTGGAGGAGGTGGAACCCCAGGAGGGAGGTGTGGCCTTCCGGGGCAAGCTGGAGGCCGGCTATCGGGCCAACCTGTGGCTGCGCAGCGCCAGCCGGGTGCTGATGCGCCTGGCCGACTTCCGCGTGCGCGGCTGGGACGACCTCCTGCGCCAGGCCGCCCGTCCCCGCTGGGAAGTGTTCATCGCCCCGGGTGCACCGCTACGGGTGCAGGTGAGCCTGAAGCAGAGCAACCTCAAGCACCAAGGCCGCATCGCCGAGGAGGTGTTCGACGCCGTGGTCCGCCGCCTGGAAGCCCTGGGCCTGGAGCCGCCGCGGCCGGCCCAGGGCGGTGAAGACGACAACCTGGTACAGCGGCTGCTGGTGCGGGGTTACGGCCGCCGGGCCTCGCTGAGCCTGGACACCACCGGTCCCCACCTGCACCGCCGCGGCTACCGCCTGGAGGGGGCCCAAGCCCCCCTGCGAGAGAACCTGGCCGCAGCCCTGCTGTTGTTCGCCGGCTACCAAGGCCAGGAACCGCTGGTGGACCCCATGTGCGGCAGTGGCACCCTGGCCATCGAGGCGGCTCTCCTGGCCCGGCGTCTGCCTCCCGGCGGGCAGCGCCGGTTCGTCTTCCAGCGCTGGCCCTCCCTGCGGGTCAAGACCTGGGAACACCTGCGGCGCAAGGCCGCCGAGGCGGCCCTCCCCCGTGCCCCCCACCCCATCTGGGCCCGCGACCGGCATGGACCGGTCCTGGAAGCAGCCCGGCGCAATGCCCAGCGGGCCGGGGTGGAGGCGGACCTGGAGATGCTCCGCGCCGACTTCTTCAAGGCTCCTGCCCCTCCGGGGCCGGGCCTGGTGGTGATCAATCCCCCTTACGGCCGCCGCCTGGGCAGCGTGCGCCAGGCGCGAGAGCTCATGGTCCGTCTGGGCCGGCACCTGCGCCGGGCCTATGCCGGCTGGCGGGTGGCGGCGGTGCTATACCGGCCGGAGTGGGTGGGGCTGTTGGGCCTGCGCGGGACCAAGTCACTCACCGTGCCCCACGGCGGTCTGCGGGTGACCTTGGTCACCGGCCGTCTACCCGCGGCCTGAGGAGACTCGCCTTGCGCCTCTTTGGGAGGGGGGAGAACGCGGCCCTGACCCGCGATAAAATCTCCCAGTCTGCTAAGTTTGAAGTAGAGTATAGTAGTGATTGCTATGAGAGGGGGAGCACAAGGGATCACCGAGATGCGACTTGGACCCGACACAAGGTTCCGCCGCCGTGTGCTGTGGATGGGCCTGGGCGTGGGCTCCCTGTTGTGGGTGGCTTCGGCCCTCTTGCTGGCCTACCTGTTTCCCGGCACCACCGTGGCCGAACACTTGTTCATACCCGTGGCGCACCCCCTCACCTTCTTTTTTCGGCTACTGGTAGTTCTGGTCGTGGTGGGTATGGGCCTGTACGGCCAATGGGTGGCCGACATATTCAGTCGGGAGCGCGAGCTGTATTTCTCGGCCATGGAGGCGGCGGCCGAGCCCTTCGTAGTCTACGACCTGGAGGGACGGGTGGTCTATGTCAACCCCGCCTTCACCCGTGTCTTTGGCTGGAGCGCCGAGGAGGTACGAGGCAAACGTCTGGACTTCGTGCCCGAGGACGAGTGGCCCGAGAGCTACCGCATCATCCAGGAGGTGCTGGCCACCGGCGGCAGCTATCTGGGCTACGAGGGTCAGCGCTACACCGCCTCGGGGAAGCTCATAGACGTCAGCATCAGCCTGGCCGCCTACCGCGACCCCCAGGGCAAGGTGGCCGGCATCGTGGTCCACCTGCGCAACATCAGCGACCGCAAGGAGACCGAACGGCGCCTGCAGGAACAGCGTCGCCTGCTGCAGGACATCATGGACAACAGCCCGGCCCTGATCTACCTCAAGGACAGCCAGGGCCGCTATCTGTTGGTGAATCGCCTGTTCGAGGACCTGTTCGGCAAGCCGCGGCGGGAGATCGTGGGCAAGACCGACTACGATCTGTTCTCCCGCCAGGAGGCCGACGCCTTCCGCTGGAACGACCGGCAGGTCATGGCCACGGGCCAACCCGTGGCCGTGGAGGAGAAGGCCACCGGGGAGAAGGGACGACGCACTTACCTGTCGGTGAAGTTTCCCCTGCGCGACGCCCAGGGCAACATCTATGGCTCCGGGGGTGTGTCCATAGACATCACCCAGCGCGTGGAGATCGAACGCAAGCTCAAGGAACGCGACGTACTCTCCCGCGCCTTGCTGGAGAGCATCCCCGATCCCCTGACCATCTCCCGCATGGCCGATGGCCGCTACATCATGGTCAGCCCCAGTTTCTGTTCCCTGTTGGGTTTCTCGCCCGACGAGGTGGTGGGCCGGACCCCCAAGGAACTGGGCCTCTTTGCAGACAAGGAGGTGGCCCGCCGGATGGTGCGGACCCTGCAGGAGAAGGGTGAGGTCACCAGCTTCGAGCTGCCGGTACGCACCAAGGACGGCCGCCTGTTGCATCTGTTGGTTTCGGTACGCCCGTTCGTCTACCAGGGCGAGTTGTGCGCCATCTCCGCCTCCAAGGACATAACCGAGGTCAGGCGTCTGGCCGAGGAGCGCTCGCTGTTGGAGGCCCAGCTCTTCCAGGCCCAGAAGCTGGAGGCCCTGGGCATCCTGGCCAGCGGGGTGGCCCACGACTTCAACAACCTCCTGCAGGCGGCCCAGGGGTATGCCTACCTGCTCTCCCTGGAGAAGGACCCCGAACGCCGCTCCCATTACCAGCAGCAGCTTGCCCAGGTCCTGGAGCGGGGCAGCGAGGTGGTGCAGCGCCTGCTCACCTTTGGCCGCAAGGTGGAGCCGGCCCGCCGCCGGGTGGAGCTGAACCGGGTGGTGCTGCAGGCCCTGAACCTGCTGGAACGCACCATCCCCAAGATGATCCAACTGGAGCCCGAGCTGGGCGAAGACCTGCCGCCGGTGTTCGGCGACCCCGGCCAACTGGAGCAGGTGTTGGTCAACCTGGTGACCAACGCGGTGGACGCCATGGGCGAGGAAGGGCATCTGATGGTGCGTACCTTCCTGACAGACCCGAAGCACGGACCTCAACGCCTGCCCCAAGAACTGGAGCCCAGACCCTACCTGGTGCTGGAGGTGTGCGACACCGGCTGCGGCATGGACCAACAGACCCTGGACCGCATCTTCGAGCCCTTCTTCACCACCAAGGAGGTGGGCAAGGGCACCGGCCTGGGGCTCTCCACGGTCTATGGCATCGTCAAGGCCCACGGCGGCACGGTCACCTGCCACAGCCAGCTGGGAGAGGGCAGCACTTTCCGGGTGTATCTGCCGGTCATGTCCGCCGACCAGGAGGCCCAGGAACCGACTCCCCTTCCCGCCCCCAGGGGAGAGCCCAGAGGCCACGGCGAGACCATCCTGGTGGTGGACGACGAACCCACCATTCTGGAGATCGCCAGCCAGGCCCTGCTACACGCCGGCTATCAGGTGTTCACCGCCTCCAGCGGCGAGGAGGCCTTGCGTCTGTTCCAGGAGAAACGCCCCCAAATCCAGCTCGTAGTCCTGGACCTGGGCATGCCGGGCATGGGGGGAAAGCGCTGCCTGGAGGAGCTGCGTCACCTGGACGCGGAGGTGCGGGTCATCGTGGCCAGCGGCTACTCGGAGAACGGAATGGTAAAGGAGGTCATGGACCAGAGGGCGGTGGACTACCTGCCCAAGCCCTATCGCCTGAGCGAGCTGTTGCAGAAGGTGCACGACTGCCTGTCCCCCGGCGCCGGGGAGAGCTGATCCCCCCTCTGCTCCGGGCTGAAGTGACCCCCTCTAGAGGTGCACAGGGTATAGTGCAGAGAGGAGGGTTGAAGAGATGGAGAATGGGACAGAGGTGAAGCGTTGGACGGCCAGGCGG
>MTPE01000399.1 GCA_002011835.1 Desulfarculaceae bacterium JdFR-95
CCCCGCGCCTGCCGCAACACACGCAAAAACGCGGCCCCCGAAACGGGGGCCGCGTGCGCCTCGGCTCTCCGGCGGNGATCATTCCCCCCCGGTCTGGGCGGCGTGGGCCTCCTTCACCTTCATGAGATAGAGCACCAGGGGGCGGTAGGCCAGGTGGGCCCACTTGGCGAAGGGCACCTCCAACACCAACATGGGCACCGCGATCATGAGGTGGATCACGAAGATCACGTAGGTGAACCAAGGCGCCTCCAGCCAGATGCCCGCGTGCACCAGGATGCCGGTGAGGGTGGTCAGCTGCAGCAGCACCAGGAACATCCAGTCCGTGGCGTGCGAGAAGCGATACGCCGGCCGGCTCTTGCGGATGCGCCCGATGAGGGCATAGGTGGTGCCGTAGAGGATGGCCGCGGTGGCGTAGTAGCCCACCAGGGTCATGACCAGGCTCACCGTGGGCCAGGCGGGGTCGATCACCTGGTCGCGCTGGAACCAGCGCAGGAACACCACCACCATGAGGAACACCGAGCTGTAGCCGGTCATGATCAGCAGGTGGATCACCCAGGGCCGGCGGTTNTNGCACTGGCCGAAGCGNTTCTGGGTCAGGGCGTGCAGGACCAGCTCCCTGAGCTGCCCCAGGTAGGTGCCCAGGGGGATCTGGAACAGTCGCTCGCCCATCACCGAGCGCGCGCAGCGATAGACGTTGCCCAGCAGCACCGCGCTCAACACCCCGGCCATCACCCAGTCGGCGATCTCGATGACCCAGTTGGGGGCGAAGGTGTTGAGCGCCACCCGCTCGGTCACCACCGGGCCGTGGAACAGCCAGAAGGCCAGGCCCACCAGCGCGGCCACGATGGAGACCGCCACGATCTCGAAGATCTCGGAGGTGTAGAAGCGGCGGGCGAAGCCGGTCCAGTCGTAGGTGGCGGTGAGGTAACGGCGCAGGGCCATCATGGTCTCGCCCGGCTCGGCCCCGCGGGGACAGGTGTCGGCGCACTCGCCGCAGTAGTAGCACAGCCAGGGCTCAGGGCTGCGGGCGATCTCGTCCTTGAGCCCCAGTTGGGCGTAGCGCACCATGCGGCGGGGGAAGGGATTGTCGCCCTCGCTCAGGGGACAGACCCCGGCGCAGTTGCCGCAACTGAAGCAGGCGCGCGCCTCCTCGCGCAGGCCGTAGCGCTTCAGCTCCTGGAACAGGTGGGGGTCCACCTTCGTGCTCATGCCGCGCCTCCTTGCCCACCGGCCGCCGCCGGGGGCGGTTGGCTAGTACACCAGGGTGGCCTTGGCCGAGAGGATCTCCATGGTCAGCTTGGCCGCGGCGGTGGGCTCGGCGCCCTCGATCAGCTCGGACTCGTCGATCTTGCGCTCGCGGATGCAGGGCACACACACCAACAGCTTGCCCCCCTGCTCCAGGAAGTTCTCCATCAGCTCCTTGAGCGGGGGCAGGCCCGCGGCGAAGACGTGTTCCAGGTAGCCCTTCTTGGCCAGGTACACCGCCGGGCCCTGCAGGGCCACCACCGCCTCCACCTCCATGGCCAGGGCGGCGTTGGCCAGCACGAAGGGCAGGCTGGCCTTCTCCGGGTTCTCGCCGGCGTAGGTGCCGATGTAGACGATCTTGTCCTTCTGCTCGCTCATCTCTCCCTATCCTTTCTCTGCGCCCGTCTGGGCCGTGGTCTCGGTGAGTCGGTAGGTGTAGTAGTCGCCCTGCTTGTCGCCCTCCACCGCCAGGCCGTACTTGCGCAGGGCGGTGACCAGCCACAACACCCGCGCCGGGTCCAGGCCGGTCTGCTCCGCGATCTGGGGTACGGTGGCCGGGCCGGCGGCGAGCTGCTGCTGCACCTGCTTCATCTCCGCCCGCAGCGCCTTGAGCCGCGCCCGGGCCGCCTCCACCTGCGCCTGGCGCTCCTGGCGCAGGCGCTTGAGTAGCTCCTTGTCCACGCCCATCACTGCTCCTCCACCGCCTGGGCCAGGGCCTCCACCATGGCCTGGTACTGGGGCAGGGTCCAGCCCGCCACCTGGATGGCCCCGGGAGGACACACCGCCACGCACACCCCGCAGCCCAGACACAGGGCGGGGTTGACCTCCACCACCTTCCGGCCGTCCTCGGCCTCCACCAGCTTGAGGGCGTCTTCCTGCAAGCAGGCGGTCACGCACTCGCCGCAGCCGTTGCAGGCATCGCGGTCCACCTGGGCCACGAAGGGCTCCAGCTCCACGTAGCCCCGGGCCAGCATGCCGCCGACCTTGACCGCGGCCGCGCCCGCGGCGGCGCAGGCCTCGCCCAGGTCCATGGGCGCCTGGCAGGTACCGGCCAGGTACACCCCGTTGACCGCCGGCTCCACCGGCCGCAGCTTGGGGTGCACCTCCAGCAGGAAGCGGTCCGCCCCCACCGCCAGNTTGAGCATCTCCGCCAGCTCCCCCGCCCGGCCCGGCTGCATGCCCACGGCCAGGACCACCAAGTCCACCTCCAGCTCCAGCTCCTGGCCGGCCAGCAGGGTGTCGCGTACCCGGATGCCCACCCCCCCGGCCGTGGCCACCACCTCCGGCGGGGCGTCGGCGGCGAAGCGCAGGAACAACACCCCCGCCCGCGAGGCGGCCAGGTAGTAGTCCTCGTGACCCCGGCCGTAGGTGCGGATGTCGCGGTAGAGGTCGAACACCGTGACCTGGGGGAAACGCTCCTTCAGCTCCACCGCCGCCTGGAGGGTGGCGGTGCAGCAGACCCGGGAACAATATTCGTTCAGGGGCCGGCCGTCGGGCGGCTCGTGTACCCCGGGGATCTCGCGCGAACCCACGCAGTGGATGAAGGCCACGCTGTTCACCCGCCGGCCGCCCACCTCCAGGCTCCCGCCCTGCTGCGCGGCCATCACCTGGATGAACTCGGGCAGGGTGATCACCTGGGGCAGCTCGCCGTAGGCGTACTGGCCGCGGTAGGGCGTGTAGTGCTCGAAGCCGGTGGCGATCACCACCGCCCCGGTCTCAAGGGTGCGCTTCTCCTCCTGCTCCGGGGGCGGGCAGGGCAGCACCCCCACGAAGGGCACGAACACCCCCTGGCCCCGCTCCCGGGCCAGGGCCAGCTTCTCCTGCAACTCCTGGTCCTGGGGGGGGCGCCGGGTCACCTCCAGGTCGAAGTTGCCCACGTAGCCGCCCGCGGCGGTGACCTCGGCGCAGGTGAGCACCTCGATGCGGGGATGGTCCAGGACCTGGGCCGCCAGCCCCCCCACCAGCTCGGCCGCGCTCTCGCCGGTGGGGAACAGCCGGTCCAGCTTGGCCGCGTTGCCCCCCAGGAAGGGGGTGCGCTCCACCAGGGTGACGGCGATGCCGCGGCGGGCCAGGTCCAGGGCGGCCTTGAGCCCGGCCGGGCCGCCGCCGATCACGGTGGCGTGGGCGCGGGCCTCCACCTTGACCGGCTCCAGGGGCTCCAACTGCCGGGCCTTGGCCACCGCCGCCGCCACCAGGCGCGCGGCCTTGGCCGTGGCCTTCTCCCCGTGGTGCACCCAGCTCACCTGCTCGCGGATATTGGCGTGTTCGTAGAGGTAGGGGTTGAGCCCGCCCCGCTTGAGCGCCCCGCGGAAGGTGGTCTCGTGCAGGGCCGGGGCGCAGGAAGCCACCACCACCCGGTCGATGCGTCCCTCCTGGATGTCCTTTACGATCAGGTCCTGGCCGGGGTCGGAGCACATGAAGCTGTTGCGCCGGGCCACCGCCACCCCCGGCAGCCGGGCGGCCAGCTCCTCCACCCGCTCCACGTCCACGTGGTCGGAGATGTTGCCCCCGCAGTGGCAGATGTACACCCCCACCCGGGGTCCGCCGTTTTCCTGCTGCTTGCCGCTCATGGCTCGCAAAGCCTCCTTGCTGGGTTCAGGCCACGGCGCGGTCCGCGGTGGCGGTGAGGTAGTTGGCGGCCTCCAGGGCGGCGTGGCCCGCCTCCACGATGGTGTCCACGATGTCCTTGGGACCGGCCGCGGTGCCGCAGGTGAACACGCCCTCCTGCTCGGTGAGCCCCGGAGCCAGCTTGGGGCTGACGCTCTTTACGAAGCCGTCCTCGGCCAGGCCCACCCCCACCGCCGCGGTGGGGTCCCAGGCCGGCAGCATGGCCAGGGACATCACCACCAGGTCGTGCTCCCGGCTCACCATGCGGCCGCCGCCCTCCATGTCCTCGTAGCGCAGCACCACCCCGCCGCCCTCGCCCGGCCCCACCACCGTGGGCTTGGCCTTGACGAACTCGATGCCCATGGCCTGGGCGTTCTGGAAGAACTGCTCGTAGTTCTTGCCGAAGGCCCGGATGTCCATGTAGTAGACGGTCAGGTCGGCCAGGGGCAGGGCGCCGGACAGGAGCATGGCCTGCTTGATGGCGTACATGCAGCAGACCCGCGAGCAGTAGGGCACGCCCAGTTGCAGGTCGCGGCTGCCCGCACACTGGATGAAGGCCACCGAGTCGGGCTCCTTGCCGTCGCCGGGGCGCAACACCCGCATGTAGGGCCCGTGGGGGGCCAACAGCCGCTCCATGTCCAGGCTGGTGATCAGGTTGGGCAGGCGGGCGTTGTCCTCGCCGTAGGCCCGGGCGGGGAAGTCGGTCATGAGGCGGTAGCCCGTGGCCAGGATCAGGGCCCGGGCGCTGAGCTCCAGAGTGCGGGGCTGCTGGGCGTAGTCCACGGCCTCGGTGGGACAGGCCTTGGCGCAGGCCCCGCAGAGGGTGCAGTTGTCCGCGTCCAGCAGCGCGATCTGGGGGATGGCGTTGCTGAAGGGGATGTAGATGGCCTTGCGCGCGGTGAGGCCGGCCTGCTCGTGGTCGGGCAGGTACATGGGGCAGGCGTACTCGCACTGCCGGCAGCCGATGCACTTGTCCTCGTCCACGTAGCGGGGCAGCTGGGTCACCCGCGCCACCAGGCGCCCCTCCTTGCGCTCCACCGACTCCAGCCGGCACAGGGTGAACAGGGTGATGCCCGGGTGGTGGCTGGCCGCGGCCATCTTGGGGGTGGTGATGCAACTGGCGCAGTCCAGGGTGGGGAAGACCTTGGACAGCCGGATCATCTTGCCCCCGATCGAGGCGTCGCGCTCCACCACCGCCACCTGGAAGCCCTGGTCGGCCAGCTCCAGGGCCGCCTGCAGCCCGGCGATGCCTCCGCCCAGCACCAGGGCGTCGAAACGGGTGGGCTTGCCTACGCTCATGCTTCACCCCCTTGCTGCGATGCGGCCGCCTCGCTGCCCGGGGGGCCCAGTTCGGCGACCTTGTCCCGCATCTGCTTCACCTCGTTGAGGAAGGCCCGGTTGCACACGGTGCAGATGGCGGTCAGGCGCAGGCGGGCGGTGTCCAGGCCCCGCTCCTTCATCAGCCGGTACACCCGGTCCACCCGCTGGGCCAGGGCCTGGTAGGCCCCCTCGTAGGGACACTCCACGCCGCAGGACATGATGATGATCCCCCCGAAGCCCCGCTCGAAGGCCTCCAGGTAGAAGCTCTCGGGAAACATGGCCGGCGCCCGCACCCGCAGGATGTAGGTGTTCTCCGGGTAGCTCAGGTGGGCCTGGCCCACCGAGTTGGCCCCGGGATAGGCGCAGGCCTCGGTGGCCAGGATCAGGATGGGCGGCTCCGGCCGGGCAGACATGGCGCACCCCCGCCGGAACCTACTTGGCCCGCCGCACGAACAGGCGCTCGTAGCCGTCGGCCTCCATGTGGCCCAGGTACTCGTGCCCCACCTTGCCCGCCCAGGCCGGGATGTCCTCCTTGGTGCCCGGGTCGCTGGAGAGCACCTCCAGCACCTCNCCCACCTTCACCGAACCGATGGCCTTCTTGNCCTCCAGCAAGGGACCGGGGCAGGCGCTGCCCCGCGCATCCACGGTGGAAGCCACTTCCGGGGCGGTCTCGAGCAGCTTGGACATGGGTCATCCTCCTACTGGCTGGGGTTGGTCGTTATGAGCTCACCGCCTGGGTAGCGATTCCCGGGGGCGGTGACATTTGCCCCAGGGCAGGGCAAGGGCCGTGCCAAAAATTACTACAAAAAGTACGGCTTTGAATAACGGGCTGGATTTACGGACGAAAACAGCCGCCATCCCCTTGCGGCCGGGGATGAGGCCCGGGCGGACACGTTTGCGATGCGTTAATAATGTTAACCGCGGGGCGGGCCTACGTTAACGAAATGGANAAACATACCGCGGCCACCAAGGACGGCCCGGAGTCGGTGCGGGCNTGGCCGCCCCCGGCCTGGGAGGGGATCGCCGCGGGTCTTCGGAGGGGAGGTGCCGTCCCGACCCTGCCTTGGGAGGTTGCGTCTAACCGTTCCAGAAGGGGCGCAGCTCCTCGGCCACCTGTTCGGGGGGCACGAAGGTGAGCATCTCGTCGTGCAGTTTCTCGAAGTAGTTGATCTCGTCCACCCCCATGGGCGGGATCTCCACCCGGCTGACCAGGCGCAGCATCACTGGCAGGCCGGTGCCGGGGGTGAGGGGGGTGTGCAGGGCCAGGTTGAAGGCGGCCACGCCCTTGTCCTGGAAGTAGGCCAGCACGCGGGTGATGCCCCGGGCCAGGGAGTGCACCTGCTCCGGGCTGAGGTCCATCAGGCCCCGGTCGCCGGGCACCAGGGCCATGAGGTCGTAGATGGCCCGGGGGGCGAAGGCCGCCACCCAGCCGGCCGGACCCAGGCGGCCCAGCCAGCGGGAGCCCTCCCGCCGCTCGTGGTCCAGGTAGGCCCGGGCGATGTCGGTGCCGTGGCGGCGGGCGAAGGCCCG
>MTPE01000400.1 GCA_002011835.1 Desulfarculaceae bacterium JdFR-95
GGCGCGTTGGCGCGAGATACGGAAGCGGCGGCGGGAGTCTCCTCCCCCCCGCCTGCATCCTGTGGTGCGTTGGTTCGCCTTGGCAGTGCTGGTGGTTGCTGGCGTGGTGATGCTGCGTAACGCCCTGGTGCATCCACCCCAGAAGTCCCACGGATACACCCGCCAGTTGATGTGCGTCGAGCGCAACATGTCCCTTCAGTACTGGCTGCCGCGCAAGGGAGTGTATCAATACGAGTACAACCCCCCCTACTATTACTACTTCCTTGGCAAACTGGCCGGCTTGGTCCGCCTGTATCTGGGACCGGTACATCCTTATTATCCTTTTCGCCTGGCGCAGTGGGTCATGTGGCTGGGGGTGGCGGCCTTGCTGTGTTTCAGTCTCTTGCCCCGCCTCACCCAAGAGCCTTGGTTGCAGGCCTGGTTCGTGCTGGCCCTGTTCGCGGTGCCCAACCTGTACCTCACCCTGGTCATGGTGCGGGCGGACAACCTATTCCTGCCCTTGGCGGGACTGCTCTTCTACCTGTGGTTCCGTTTCGATTTCCCGCGACACCTGAGCCGCTCCCGCTGGCGGTTGGTGGTGCTGGTGTTGCTGTTGGTGGCCTTGGCCAACTCGCGCAGCTTCTCCTTGGCCATCTTCCTGGTGTTCGGGACCTGGGGCTTGTGGCTCTTGCTTAAAGACGCATGGCGGCGGAGAGAGGTTCGAGCCTGGCTCAAGGTGGGTTTGGCGATCCTGACGGTGGTGGCGGGGGCAGGACATTATTACCTGTATCGCTATGCCACCACCGGGCTTCTGTTCACCCAAAACCAGATGGTGGATTCCTATCATCGCTATTACTACCGCAAGCAGATCGGTTTCGACCGTTGGCCCATGTTTCTCAACCTTCGCTTCGACCGGGTGGTGAAGCGACCCGACCGCTATGCTTTCTACGACGGCCCCCACCACGGCAACGCGATCTGGCCGCGGCTCTATGCCGACATGTGGGCCGACCACTGGGGCTACTTCAGCACGGCCGAGGACACGGTGGCGCGCAAGCAGGTGGTGCTGGTCGCGGCCTCGGTCTTCAGCCTGGCCTACTTCTTGTTGCCGGTGGCCCTCGCCCTCGGTTCGTTGGCCAACCTCTGGCGGCGGCGGCCTCTGTCCTGGCACCAGACGGCGGCGTTCATATTTACGGGGGGGCTGATCCTGCTGAGTGTCTTCGTGTGGAAAGAACCAGAGGTGGGTAAGAACGCCACGGTGAAGTTCACCTACATCCTGGCCTATTATTGGGCGCCCTTCTTCTGCCTGCTTCGCTTGTTGTCCGGGCGTCCCCGCTGGCAGCGGATATGGTTCGCCTACACCGCGGCCCTGGTGGTTCTCTGCTTCCCCTTCTACCTTTGGGCCTGGAGTTGATCGCGTCGGCGCAGGAGCAGGTCCACCCATTGGTGGGGCCCTAGGGAGTAGAGCAGGGCCTCATGGGACACGGGGTGGGTCGTTCCTTCCTCCGCCACCAGCTCCGCCACCAGCCCCAGGTCTTCCATCTCTTGCAGGAACATCTCGGCCGAGGCGCCGGCTTGCTGCAGTAGGTAGGGACTGAACTCGCAGAGGACCACCAGCCGGGGGTTGCGGCGCACCAGGGAGCGCATGCCGCGCAAGGCTTGGTACTCACCTCCCTCGATGTCCAGCTTCACCAAGTCCACGGCCTGGCCGTTCAGATAGTGGTCCAGGGTCACAGTGGGTACCTTGAGACCGGCGCGTGGGCTTGGGGTGGGGTAGAGGCGATGGTCCCCGCCGTGGGCGGCGCTGAGAAACAGGGTGCGTTCCCCGCAGGAGTCGGCCACCGCCAGACGCGCGGCGCGCACGTTGTCCAGCCGGTTGGCCCGAACACCCAGCTCCAGGCAGTGGAAATTGCGTGGGTCTGGTTCCAGGGCATGGACGGTTCCTTTCGGACCCACCAGGCGTGCCAGACAGAAGGTGTGGAAGCCCAGGTTGCTGCCCACGTCCACCACCACCATGCCCGGCTTCACCAGGCGCCGGAACAAACGAAGATGACCGCGGTTGTATGAGGTGAACTTGCAGAGATACAGTGCCACCAGACGGTCCAGACTGTGGGCGTACAGACGCAAGCCGTCTATCCTCACCTCCCGCGGCTGGGGGAAGCGCACCGCCTGATTGAGGGACCGTGCCGCCGCCTGCAACCAAGGCGCCTCCCAGGAAGAGAACAAGAACCGGCGCAGCCGTTCCATCATGGCTGGTCGCTGGCAACGGCTAGACGCGGGGAGTTTGCGTTCGTTCTCCGTCAAAGGGGTCTCCTTCCCGAGGTCGCTTCGGTATGGGCTCCTCATTCGGGCAAGAAGTTGTATTCAGCACCCCGATATACTACCAAGTGGCAAGCGCACAACCCCAAAGGCCGTCGCCCCACCAGCTCCAACACCTGCCGCTGGGAGTCGGGCCGCCCGTGCATGTAGAAACGGTGGTATATCCGGCTGGCCCAGGCCGAGTTGCCGAGTAGCGGACCGAAGCAGATCCAGGCATTGAGCACCACGCCTATGGCGCAGGCCGAACTCAGCAGGCGTCCGGGCCAGTTTCCTATCCGCCAGGCGTCGGCCACTCGCCGGGCACAGAAATACATGAGCACGGCGAACACCGGCTGATAGAGACGGGCG
Organism: Desulfarculaceae bacterium JdFR-95; assembly: GCA_002011835.1. Classification (GTDB taxonomy): domain Bacteria; phylum Desulfobacterota; class Desulfarculia; order Desulfarculales; family Desulfarculaceae; genus Desulfocarbo. Next base: position 2,644 of record MTPE01000400.1, read on the forward strand.
ATCCATTCGCCGCGGAATTGCCAGCCAGGGTAGGGCGGGGCCAGGTTGTTGAACAAGAAGACCAACAGAATGCTTCCGCCCAAACAGATCTCGGCCGGCTGCCAGGGAGTGCGGCCCTTGCCCCGGTTGGTCAGCCACAACAAGAGAAACAGTCCGGGCAGGACCCAGAAGTTGGAGTCGAAGAAATTGCGCCACATCACCTCTGGCACCTGGGTCAGCAACCGGGCCCAGCGAGTTGGATCTTCCGGGTTGAAGTAGGCAGCCAGGATCTTGGTGTAGGCTTGGGTGTTCTTGTTGAGCCAGGGNAGGTCCCAGACCAGCCACTCCAAGAGCCCCACCACGGCCTGGGGCAGGAGCATCGGCAAGGGGGAGAGTAACGCCCGCCACAGCCGCCGCCCGCGCCACCACACCAAGGCCACCGCCGCCGGGGCCAGAAAGGGCAGTAGATCGTAACCGACGCACACCACCCCGATTCCCAGACAACACAGGAGCCATCCCTTCAGGCTCTGCTCCCGCCCCAACCGGTGCAGCAGCATCAACCCCCACAGGCTGCCGGGCACCACCATGACGTAAGAATAGGGCAGCCCCGCCCAATAGCACACTCCAGGGTAGGTGGCCAACAGCCAGGCGCCCGTCAGGGCGGCCCTGCGTCCGTGATGGCGCTCCAGGAAGCGCACCCAGGTGACAAAGGCGGCCAAGGTGATCAACACCGTGGTGAGAAAGCCGCCCCAGCGGAAACCAAGCAGCAAGGTGGGCACCCACGCCAGCAAGGGATACAGAATGCGCCGTATGACCTGGTCCTCGCGCCAGCCCTGAGGCGTCTCGCCCTGCAGACGCGCCATCACTCCCCGGAACTTGAGGTCGTCCTGGTTGACCACGTAGAGACAGTAGTTGGTCAAGGCCGGTCGAGCCTGGGTGGTGCCGTAGGGAGCCAAGGTGCCGGAGCTGGCCCACATGGCCGCCACCAGCACCAATGCGGGCAGTACTAGCGGCCAATGGCGCCAGAGCAGAAACGCCGCCCCCAGCCCCGCCAGCACCAGTCCCGCCAGGGCCAGCCACTCCACCCACTCTANCACCTGGAGCCAGGTCTCCAGGTTGCCCAGNTCGATACCCACCAACTGGTNCCCCTCCAGGAGGNCTGGCGGGGGTACTCCCGGTCCCTCCAGGCCCGGCCGCCGGTCTCCCTGCACCAGGCGGCTGTAGAAGACCTGGCCCGTNGGCCGGGCCTTCAGGGTCAGCCATCCCTTGCCTGGGCCGTTGCGCAGACGGAGTTCGAGGAAATGGAGCCCCGGCGAGAGGCGCACCAGCACCTCACCCCGGTTGTGGGCCGAGACCCCCTTCAGCACCAGGACGGTNCGGCGGTCGATGGCCAGGCTGCCGGCGTCGTCGCACTCCAGGACCAGGTGATACAGGCCCGGCTGGGACACCNGCCACAAGGCCCAGGCGCGGGNTTGAGTGTGGGGCCGGTCCAGACCGAAGNGGGTGGCNGCCAGACGGCGGNTGCCGGAGGGCCCCTCCACCACCAGACCGGGGTGGGCGGGGTCGGCGGCGGGTAGGATCACCAGGGACTTCACCAAGGGCCAGGCCCCCAAATACAGCCCCAGACAGAGGGCCATGACCGCTGCCAGACAGCCGAGCGCTTTCCACGGCCGCTGGGTGAGAAGGTCCGACCCATTAGCCTTGAGGACCATCAATGACTACCTCTCCCCGGCCAAGGGAGGCGAACTTCTCATGGCGCTATTCTGCCCCCCGGTTGGACGGTGGCCGCCTCCACGGACAAAAAAGGCAGCATGCGGCAGGAAGTCGCTGGCGGTGGAGCGGCCCCTGGCGCTCAGGAATCGTCTTTACTCCTCCACCAGGTCGTAGTGGGAGAAGTGCATGCTGAAGGAGGCGCGGCCCTGGGTGGCCGAACGCAGGTCGGTGGAGTAGCCGAACATGGCCTTCAAAGGCACCGTGGCCTGCACCACGTTGACGCCGCCTTTGGTCTCCACCCGTTCCACCGAACCGCCCCGGGCGCCCAGGTCGCCGATCACCTCGCCCATGAACTCCTCCGGCACCACCACCTCCACCTTCATCACCGGCTGCAACAGCTGCGGCTGGGCCTGCTCCAGGGCCTTGCGCAAGGCCATGCTGCAGGCCAGGCGGAAGCCCAGCTCGGTGGACACCCCAGGCGTGAAGCGGCCCGCCACCACCTTGACCCAGGTGTCCAGCACCGGATAGCCCAGTACCACCCCGGAGGTGAAGCCCTCCTCCACCGCCCGGCGCAGCACGGGATGCAACTCCGGCGGCACCTGGTCCTCCGGCGCCTCCACCGCGAAGGAGTTGCCCTCACCGCGGGCGGCCGGGCCCACGCGCAGGGTGAGCTCGCCCACCTGGCGCTCGCCGCCCAGCTCGCGGTCGAAGACCTCGCTCACCTCGGCCTCGGCGGTGACGGTCTCGCGGTAGACCACCTGGGGCCGGCCCACGTTCACCGCCAGGTTGAANTCGCGCTCCAGGCGATGCACCAGTACCTCCAGGTGCAGCTCGCCCATACCGCTGATGATGGTCTGGCCGGTGTCCTCGTCCTCGCGCACGCGGAAGGTGGGGTCCTCCTCGGCCAGCTTGGCCAGGCTGGCCAGCAGCTTCTCCTGGTCGCCCACGGTCTTGGGTTCCACCGCCACGCTGATGACCGGCTCGTAGAGCTGCAGGGACTCCAGCAGGATGGGCTGTTCGCGCGGGGCCAGGGTGTCGCCGGTGGTGGTGTCCTTCAGTCCCATCACCCCCACGATCTCGCCCGCCAGGGCCCGCTCCAGGCGCTCGCGTTTGTTGGCGTGCATGCGTAAGATACGGGCCACCTTCTGGGGGCGGTCCTTGCTGACGTTGTATACCTCGGCCCCGGCCTTGAGCTGGCCCGAGTACACGCGCAGGTACACCAGCTTGCGTCCCTGGTCCATCTGCACCTTGAAGGCCAGGGCGGCCAGGGGGGCGTTGTCGCGGGCGGGACGGGTCTGGCGCTGGCCGGTCTGGGGATGCACTCCTTCCACCGGCGGGATGTCCAGGGGCGAGGGCAGATAGTGCACCACCGCGTCCAACACCGGCTGCACCCCCTTGTTGCGCAGGGCCGCCCCCGCAAACACCGGCACCAACTCCAGGGAGATGCAGGCCCGCCGGATGGCCGCGCGCAGCTCGTTCGCCGCGATGGGCTCCTCGGCCAGATACTTCTCCATGATGGCGTCGTCGGTCTCGGCCACCGCCTCCAACAGGGCCTCGCGCCATTGGGCCGCGGTTTCGGCCATCTCCGGGGGGATGTCGCTGCGGTGTACCTGGGCCCCCAGGTCCTCCTGGCGCCAGGTGAGGTACTGCATCTCCACCACGTCGATCACGCCCTCGAAGCGGTCCTCCGCCCCCCAGGGCACGGTGCAGGCCAGGGGCCGGGCGCCCAGACGCCGGCGCATTTGCTCCAGCACGCCCTCGAAGTCGGCCCCCACCCGGTCCATCTTGTTCACGAAGGCGATCTTGGGCACCCGGTAGCGGTCGGCCTGGTGCCAGACCGTCTCGCTCTGCGGCTCCACCCCCCCCACGGCGCAGAACACCGTGATCACCCCGTCCAGCACCCGCAAGGACCGCTCCACCTCGATGGTGAAGTCCACGTGGCCGGGAGTGTCGATGATGTTCAAGGTGTGACCCGCCCACTGGCAGGTGGTGGCCGCACTGGTGATGGTGATGCCGCGCTGTTGCTCTTCCTCCATCCAGTCCATCACCGCGGTGCCCTCGTGCACCTCGCCGATCTTGTGCGTGCGGCCGGTGTAGTAGAGCACCCGCTCGGTGAAGGTGGTCTTGCCTGCGTCGATGTGGGCCACCACCCCGATGTTGCGTGTCTTGGCCAGTCGCGCCTCGCCGGCCATGAGGGCCTTCCTTTCTGGCTCATCCGGCAAACGCCGGGGCGGTTGCAGGATCATCCCAGGCCGGCCCGGTCAAGGCTGGCCCCTGGCCACCCTGATTGGGCTCACGGCCTTGACCGGGCCGGCCCGGGATGAAGGAGGTCGTGCGCTCGTCTTTGCCAGGAAAATGATATGAG
>MTPE01000420.1 GCA_002011835.1 Desulfarculaceae bacterium JdFR-95
CGCTTCATCAGTTCACCCGCGCGCACCCGCTGCATGAAGGCGGTCACCTGCCGGGCCAGGGCCTCGCCCGCCTCCGGCACCCGCGCCCGCAGGATGGCCAGCTCCTTGTCGAAGTCGGGCAGGTCGATCCAATGGTAGAGGCAGCGCCGCTTGAGAGCGTCGTGCACGTCCCGAGTGCGGTTGCTGGTCAGCACTACCACCGGCGGCCGCGCCGCCCGGATGGTACCCACTTCCGGGATGGTGATGGCGAAGTCGCTGAGAAACTCCAGCAGGAAGGCCTCGAACTCCTCATCCGCCCGGTCCAGCTCGTCGATGAGTAGTACCGGCGCACGCTGCTCCGCCGCGCGGATGGCAGCCAACAGCGGCCGCTCCACCAGGTACTCCTCACTGAATATCTCCGGCGCGATCTCGCGCGCGCTGCGCTCGCCCTCCAGCAAGCGGATGGTGAGCAACTGCTTGGGGTAGTTCCACTCGTACAGGGCTGCGGCCGCGTCCAGGCCCTCGTAGCACTGCAGGCGGATGAGGCGGGTGTTCAGCAGACGGGCCAGGACCACGGCCAGCTCGGTCTTGCCCACCCCGGGTTCGCCCTCCACGAACAAGGGCTTGCCCAGCTTCAAGGCCAGGAAGACCACTGTGGCCAGGGCGTGGTCGGCCACGTAGCCCTGGCTGCTCAGCCCTTCCTGCACTGCGGCGATGGAGTCCGGGATCATGGCGCTCTCCTGCTGCTCATCATAGCCCAGGCCGCGGTCCGGGCCAAGGAAATGAGGGGGGATGGAGCTTTGGTCTCGGTCCAGGACGATGTATACTGTATACCGATTTTAGATGGCGCCGCCAACCCCAAACTGAAGGCACTAACCGCTCTGATATAATCTCCCCGGGAGGAAACGAATCATGTCCCCTGCCTACTCACTGCGCGGGCTGAAGGTGCTCATCCGCGGCGCCGGCGAGATGGCCTCCGGCATCGCCCACCGTCTGGCGCGCTGCGGCTTCCACCTGCTGATGACCGAAGTGGCCAACCCCCTGGCCGTGCGCCGGGCGGTGAGCTTCTGCGAGGCCGTGCACGACGGGGCCAAGACCGTGGAGGGCATCACCGCCCGCCGCATCGAACAACTGTCCCAAGCACCGGCCTTGTGGGAGCGGGGTGAACTGCCGGTGCTGGTGGACCCGGAGATGGCTTGCCGGGCCGAGTTCCAACCCGCAGTGATCGTGGACGCCCTGCTGGCCAAGCGCAACACCGGGCTCACGCGCGACATGGCCCCGCTCACCATCGGCCTGGGCCCCGGCTTCATCGCCCCGGACGAGGTACACGTGGCCATAGAGACCCACCGCGGCCACGACCTGGGCCGGCTCATCTACCAAGGCACCCCCCGGCCCAACACCGGCGTGCCGGGAGACATCGCCGGCTACACCCACCAGCGGGTGCTGCGGGCGCCGGCCGAAGGACGCTTCGAGACCGACCTGCAGCTGGGTGACCGCGTGGAGGCCGGCCAGACCGTGGCCACGGTGGCGGGCCGACCCGTGATCGCCCAGGTGGGAGGCATACTGCGCGGCCTCATCCGCCCCGGCTCCCAGGTCACCCAGGGGCTCAAGGTGGGGGACGTGGACCCACGCGGCCGGGTGGAATACCTGCACACCATCAGTGACAAGGCCCGCGCCCTGGGCGGTTCGGTGCTGGAGGCCATCCTGGCCCACTTCAACCGCTGAAGGTGGACAGGCGCCCCAGGCCGGCTTCGAGAGCACCAGCAGCATAGACCCTGGCCTGTGCCCCGTCCACCCTGCTAAACTCTAGCCCAGCGGCCAAGGAGGAGACAACACCGTGGTCAACCTGTTCGCCCAAATACACCAGGAGCTCAGCCAGGGTCGGGACCTGTGTCTGGCCACCATCGTCAACCAGATCGGCTCCGCCCCCCGCGGGCTGGGCACCAGCTTCCTGGTACGCGCCGACGGCTCCATCGCCGGCACCATCGGCGGAGGCCGCCTGGAGGCCGACACCATCACCGCCGCCCGCCAGGCCCTGGCCGACCGCCAGGCCCGCCTGATCCACTTCCGCCTGCGAGGCAAGGAGGTGGCCGAGACCGATATGCTCTGCGGCGGAGAGGTGGACATCTATCTGGAGCCCCTCTCCGGCGGCGACCAGGAGGCCATCGAACTCTACGGACAGGCCGCCCGCCTGGTGGCGCGGGGAGGAAGGGCGCTCATGGTCACGCCCATCCTGCCGGGGCCCGTCTCCACCCTGGCCGGCAGGCGGGTGCTGATTCAGGAGAGCGGCGAGGTGATCGGCAGCCTGTCCAGCCTGCCGGAGCTGGTGGAGGAACTGTCCCAAGGTCTGGACGAGCTGCTGGCCCAAGGCAAGCCCGGACTGGGCATGCGCACCCTGCCCGACGGCAGCCGCCTGGACTACTTCCTGGAGCCCATCCGCAGCCGCCCGGTGGTCTATCTCTTCGGCGGCGGACACGTCTCCCAGAAGCTGGCCCCCCTCATCAGCCTGGTGGGATTCGGCCTGGTGGTGATCGACGACCGGCCCGAGTTCGCCAACCGTGAGCTCTTCCCCACCGCCGACGAGCTGTGGGTCAAGCCCTTCCCCCAGGCCCTCCAGGGAGTGGAGCTGCCCCCAGAGTCCTATCTGGTGATCATCACCCGCGGTCACATCCACGACAAGGAGGTCCTGGCCCAAGCCCTGCGCACCGACGCAGTCTACGTGGGCATGATCGGATCGCGGCGCAAGCGCAACCTGATCTACCGCACCCTGGAAGAAGAGGGCTTCACCCGCCAGCAACTGGAGGCGGTACACTCTCCCATCGGCCTGGACATCGGCGCCGAAACCCCAGAGGAAATCGCGGTCAGTATCGTGGCCGAGTTGATCGCGGTAAGGGCTGGACGCTACCCCAAGCGGCACCGGGGGCCAGGAGTGTGAGGCCAAGACAAGGAGGCGAGGCCATGAGCGAAAACTACCAGGTCGAGCTCAGTGAAGAACTGAAACGATTCGCCACCCGCTACGATGACCAGCCCGGCCTGCAGGTGGCCGAGGACCTGACCCTGCTGCGCTCCCTCCTGAACTGGGCCCAGGAGGAAGCCGCCGGCATCCTCACCACGGCCGAAGCACTGCTCTTGTGCGAAGCCCTGGTCAAGACCGTGATGCCCCCCCTCACCCACCAGCGTCTGGACCAGACCATAAAAGAAGCCGTACGCCAGGCCCTGGAACGCGAAGGTCTGGCCGCAAAAAGGGAAGTGAACCCCCACTCCCTCATGCTCAAGCTCTCGCGCCTCACCATGCCCCAGGCACTGGCCATCTGGCACTGGGTCAAGACCTTCTGGACCAACCCCCACTGGGACCACCAGAAAGTAGCCGAACTGTTCCGCACCAAAGACTAGGCGAAGGTCGCCTCCCGCAACGGGTCGGGGGAGCTCATCAGACAGGAGTGCCGTCCTGCGCTCCCGCTGAAGGCTCCTTCTCTGGACAAGCCTCGGGCGAAGGCTTCACCTCCCATGACAGGTCGGGAGAACTCATTAGTCAGGAGCACCGCCCCCCACTCCCGCTGAGGGCTTCTCCTTCGTCCCAACCTCGGGCGAAGGCTTCGCCCCCCGTAACGGGTCGGGTGAGCTCGTCAGGCAAGAACGCCGCCCTGCGCTCCCGCTGAGGGCTCCGTCCCTGAACCAACCTCGGGCGAAGGCTTCGCCCCCCGTAACGGGTCGAGAGAACTCGTCAGGCAGGAGTGCCGTCCGGCGCTCCCGGCCAGGGAAAAGACCACCCCGGCCTGTCTCCGGGCCGGGGCGTGTCTTTGCCGCCGGGGCCGACCCCGCAGCGTCAATCCCAACTGCGGCGGTCGTCGATCACCTTGCACCCTTCGGGCAGGGTGCCGCGCTCCACGAACTCCACCTGTCCCGACACGCGCAGGATCTCCTTGATGGCCGCCTCCATGCGCGCCTTGAGATCCTCACCGCCGGCGCCCTCCTCGGCCAACTCACACACCAGGGTCATCACGTCACGGTGCCCCTCCCGGGTCACCACCAACTGATAGGCCATCACCTCCGGGAACTTGCTCGCCACCTGCTGCACGCCTCCCGGATGCACGAACATGCCCTTGACCTTGGTCACCTGGTCCACCCGGCCCAGGATGCGGGTCAGCTTGGGCGTGGTGCGGCCGCAAGCACAAGGCTCGGTGGTGAAGGCCGACAGGTCGCCGGTACCGAAGCGGATCAAGGGATAGCTCTTGTTGAAGACCGTGGCCACCACCTCGCCCGGCTGCCCCTCCTCCACCGGCCGGCCCGTCTCCGGGTCCACCACCTCCACCAGACAGTCGGCGGCAAAGTGCATGCCCCCCAGGTGGTAGCACTCGTAGGACAGACAGCCCACGTCCGCGGTGCCGTAGCTCTGGCGGATGAGCATGCCGAAACGCTCCTCCAGCTCGGAGCGCAGGCTCTCGGGCAGCATCTCCGCGGCCACGAAACCCACCTCCAGCTTGAGGTCCTTCTTCAGGTCCAGGCCCATACCCTCGGCCTTCTCGGCGATGGCGGCCAGGAAGCTGGGGGTGCCCAGGTAGGCGGTGACCCCCAACTCGTGCATGATCTGCACCTGCAGCTCGGTCTGGCCCACGCCCGTGGGCACGCAGATGCATCCCACCTGGCGCAGACTCTCGTCCAGCATGAAGGCGAAGGGCACCATGTTGAAGTTGAAGGTCACCTGGGCGATGTCACCTTTGCGGAAGCCGGCGGCATAGAAGGCCTGGGCCCAGCGGGTGTCCTCATACTCCGCCTCGCCCGGCTCATAGATGGGCCCGGGCGAGACGTAGATGCGCCGCAGGCTGGAGACCGGCTCACCCGCCCAGCCGCCGAAGGGCAGGCTCTGGCGCTGCAGGTTCACCAGGTCGGCCTTCTCGGTGATGGGCAGCCCCGCCAGGTCGGCCACGCCCTTGATGTCCCCGGGCTGGCAGCCGACCCGCTCCATCACCGCGCGGAAGGCCGGGGCGTGCTCATAGGCGTAGGTCACGATCTCCACCACCTTGCGGTCCAGGTACTCGGCCCGGGCCTGGGGGTCCATGGTTTCCAGCTCGGGTAACAGGTAGCCCTGGGTACGGTCCTTCTGCTCCATGCTCTCCTCTCCCCCGCCGGCCAAGGCAACAAAGGAGGCACCTTGCGGCGCCTCCCCGGCCCCGGCTGCTGCTCTCGTCCGCACTGGTGGGCGGCCGCCCCGGCCTGTAACCTGCCGCGGGCCGCCATCGTTGTCCACCACCGGCTAGGTGAGCCAGCGCTTGCGACGCTTGTAGTGCTTCACGTCCCGATAGGAACGCTTGGTGCCCATCTCGGTCAGGCCCAGGTAGAACTGCTTCACGTCCTCGTTGTTCTTGAGCTTCTCCGTGGTGTCGTCCAGGACGATCTTGCCGTTCTCCATGATGTAGCCGTGATGGGCGATGTTCAGGGCCATACGCGCATTCTGCTCCACCAACAGGATGGTGGTGCCCAGCTCCTGGTTGAGCTTGACGATGATCTCGAAGATCTCGCTCACCAGAAGCGGCGACAGACCCAGGGAGGGCTCGTCCAGCATCATCAGCTTGGGCCGGGCCATCATGCCGCGGCCGATGACCAGCATCTGCTGCTCGCCGCCGGAGAGATAGCCGGCCAGGCCGTTCTCACGCTCCTTGAGCCGGGGGAAGTANTGGTACACCTGCTCGATGCGCTCCTCCAGCTCGCGGCGGGAGCACTTCTGGGTGTGGGCCGCGGCGATCAGGTTCTCGCGCGCGGTCAGCTCCTCGAACACGCGGCGCCCTTCCATCACCTGGAAGATGCCCCGCCGCACGATCTCCTCCGGCTCCAGGCCGTTGATCTTCTCGCCCTCGAACTCGATGGTGCCGTCGGTGACCTCGCCCTCCTCGGTCTTGAGCAGGCCGCTGATGGCCTTGAGCGTGGTGGTCTTGCCGGCGCCGTTGGCGCCCAGCACGGCCACGATCTGGCCCTTCTCCACCGTGAGCGACAGGCCCTTGAGCACCAGGATCACGTCGTCGTAGATGACCTCGATGTTGTTGACCGACAGTAACGGCATCTTTGTCCGGGTCCCCGCCCCCCTGGTGGGGGCAAGCGGGGGCGCCCGCCAACTGGGGGCGCCCCCGCGTGGTTCGGTTCCTTCCTACCAGCCGATGTACTTCTTCTGGCGCGGGAACTTCACCTGCTTGATGATGTAGATCTTGCCGTCCTTCACCCCGCCGATGGCCATGGAGGTGTTGGGCCGGTGGTCGGTGGGGGTGTAGGTGATGGGCGCGCACAGGCCACCCACCTTGTAGTCACGCAGGGTCTCCAGGGCCGCCTTCAGGCCGGGGCCGTTGAGCTTGCCCGCCTTCTTGGCCCGCTTCAGGCCCTCGGCCATGACCAGCATGGACACCCAGGACTTGACGTAGTGCAGGGTGTACTTCTTGCCCCCCGCCGAGGCCACCACCTCCTTCATGCCCGGCACGTCGGCACCGAAGGGCGCCACCGGCAGCATACCGAAAGCACGGCCCTCGGCCGCCTTGCCCGCCAGCTTGGGCAGGTTCTCGTCATAGCCCCAGCAGTTGATCACGAACTTGGTCTTGAGCCCCAGCTTGGCCGCGTCCTTCAGGATCACCGCCGTGGAGGGCGTGGTGCCACCGATCCAGGCGAAGTCCGGGTTGAACTTCTTCATGTGCAACAGCTGGCTGGTGGCGTCGATGGCCCGCAGACCC
>MTPE01000272.1:0-5000 GCA_002011835.1 Desulfarculaceae bacterium JdFR-95
CCCCTTTAAGGAAAAGGCCTCGCCCGCGGCGGACTCCCAAGCCGGGAGTCCGCCGCGGGCGGGGCCATCACTATTGGTTTAGTTTTGGGTTATTGTTGGTTTTTGGCTTCCTGGTAGAGTTCCCAGACTTTGGAGTCGAAGTAGGGGGAGAACATGTTGTAGGCGCAGTTGGTATAGGAGTAGGAGTTGAGTCCGTTGGCGTAGCGGTTGCCGTCGTCGCTGACGTAGACCCAGGGTCCGCCGCTGGAGCCTTGGGTGAGGGGGCTGCCCACGCCGGTGGCACAGGGTGTGCCTTCGGAGCAGTCGGTGGCGCCGTAGTAGGANACGTTTTTGACNAGTTTGCTGCCGTCGAAGGGCTCGGCGGCGGGATANCCCCATTGGTTCCACCAGCGGTCGCGGGAGGCGCTGGTCATGAAGCCCAGCCAGCCCAGGTCGTAGCCGATGTCGCGGTTGAGNACGATGAAGGCCACGTCGCGGTTGTAGAGCCCGAACCAGAACCACTCGCCCGTAGTGAGATAGACGGTGCCGTAGGTGACGCCGTAGGGGGCGGTACCGTCGAGGTATCCGGGCAGGAAGTAGAAGTTGCTGTACCAGGAGGCGTCTTCGGCCACGCAGTGGCCGGCGGTGAGGATGAGGCGGCGGTTGACCAGCGAGGCGCTGCAGGAGGCTTCGCCCTGTGGGGTGAGCATGAGCAGGCGGCCGATGACGCGCTGGGGGTAGGCGGTGTTGTTGGTCTCGAAGGTGGCGGTGTAGTCACTGGCCGGGCAGGCCCATTTCACCGAGGGCGCACCGGGAGGAGGGGTGGGTTGTTTGGCCTCGCAGTCGGGGCAGAAGGGTGGGTCGCTCTGGGGCTCGGTTTCGGATTCGGTGGCCTGGTCCTGGATCACGGTACTCCAGCGGCTGGTGCCGGGCAGGCCCTTGTCCAGGGGGTTGGCCAGGGCGCGGCGGATGCGCTCCGGGGTCCAGTAGGCTTCGATCTCCTGGGCGCTCTTGGTGGTCTGGCCCATGATGGCGTATCCGCCGGAGTTCAGCTCGATCACCTTTTCGCCCGCCCAGACCTGCATGCCCACCAGGGCGATCCCCACAGCCAGGATCAGGACCAGGAAACGTTTCATCACACCACTCCTTCTCTCGGGGCTACGCGCCCGAGGCGCCTCAGCGGTGGGGCCGGTTTTCTGCTGCTCCCTGAATCANTTAGTCTAAACCGTATCATGCATCTTGGTCAAGGTCGAAGGTCCGGTTGGATGGGCCAGCTCTTCATTCGGTTGCGGCCTGGCGGCGGGCGCGTACCCGCAGATTGATCAGCTCCACCCCCAGGGAGAAGGCCATGGCGAAATAGATGTAGCCNCGGGCGATGTGCCGGCCCAGGCCCTCGGCCACCAGCATCACNCCCACCAGGATGAGGAAGGACAGTGCCAGCACCCGCATGGTGGGGTGGCGCTCGATGAAACGGCTGACCACGTCCACGAAGGCGATCATGATCACCACTGCGATCACGATGGCCACCACCATGACNGTCACCTGGCGGACCATGCCCACGGCGGTGATCACCGAGTCCAGGCTGAAGATGATGTCCAGCAGGGTGATCTGGGCCACCACCCCGGCGAAGGAGGCGGCACGAAAGGCCGGCCCCTTGTGCTCTTGGGCCGGCCCCTCCATCTGGGCGTGGATCTCGTGCGTGGCCTTGAACAACAGGAAGGCCCCTCCGGCCAGGAGGATCAGGTCGCGTCCGCTGAAGGGGTGCTCCCACAGGGTGAACAATGGTGTCACCAGGCCCATGGTCCAGGATATGCCCAGCAGCAGCAGGATGCGCATGCCCATGGCCAGGCCCAGGCCCAGGCGCCGGGCCAGGGGCCGCCGCCTGGCGGGCAGGCGTCCAGTGAGGATGGCGATGAACACGATGTTGTCGATGCCCAGCACGATCTCCAGGGCGGTGAGCGCGGCCAGGGCGGCCAGGCTCTCCAGGGTGAGCAGTTCGGCCATGTCGCCTCCCTTGGTTCTAGCTCGGCTTGCCGGGGNGGTAGAGCAGGTGGGGTGCGGTGCGCTTCNGCCAGCGGGCCAGGCCCTCTTGCCAGCGGGGCTCCAGCTCGGCCGCCCGGGCTCCGGCCTGCAGGCGGTCGGCTGCGGCAGGGTCGCCCAGGAGCAGGTCCAGGGGCCGGCGTTGGTACTCGTACTCGTAGGGCGGGGGTCGGAAGTCCCACAGGCCGGGGTGCACGCGGTTTATGGCCCCCAGGATGGCGAGGCTGGCGCGTACGGGGCGGAAGGCGTGGGGGTCGGTGACATGGAGCATGAAACCGCCGCAGGTGGTGCCGGCGTGCTTGTGGAAGGTGGGCTCGAAGAACAGGGGGCGCAGGAAGGCGCCGGCCAGGGCCTGGGGCTCCACCTCCTCGCGCACGGCCCAGGGGTCCAGCCCCGGGGCGCCGAAGGTCTCGAAGGGGCGGGTGGTGCCGCGGCCTTCGGAGAGGGTGGTGCCTTCGAGGAGGACCTGGCCGGGATACACCCTGGCCCCGGCGAAGGTGGGCAGGTTGGGCGAAGGTGGTATCCACTGCCGGCCCCAGGCGGAGAAGTCCTCTCCCTGCCAGCCCTGGGCGGGGATCACCTCCAGCTCCACCTCCAGGCCGCGCTCGGCCACGGCCAGGCGGCACAGCTCGCCCAGGGTGAGCCCGTGGCGCAGGGGCAGGGGGTGCGGGCCCACGAAGCTGGCCAGCTCCGGGGGCAGGATGGGCCCCTCGGGCACGCCCCGGCCCAGGGGGTTGGGCCGGTCCAGCACCACCACCTTCACCCCGGCGGCGGCCGCCTCCTCCAGACAGGCCACCACGGTGGAGAAAAAGGTATAGACCCGGCAGCCCACGTCCACCAGGTCCACCAGCAGCACGTCGATGGCCGAGAGCATCTGTGGGGTGGGGCGGCGGGTCTGTCCGTAAAGGGACCATACCGGTATCCCCAGGCGGGGGTGGCGGCCGTGGGGCGACTCCACCATGTTGTCCTGTTTGTCGCCGTAGAGGCCGTGTTGGGGGCTGAAGATCGCCACCAGGGCGCCGGGCAGGGCGCGGGCGAGGGCCTCTGGGGCGGGGGTGAAGTCGGGCAGCAGGCTGGCCTGGTTGCAGAGCAGTCCCAGCCGCGCCCGGCGCAAGGCCGGCGGCGGGTCGGCGCAGAGCCGCTCCAGGCCGATACGCAGGCGCTGAGGGTCAGGCAAGGGGCTCACGGACAGGTCCTTTCGTTGCATCCATTATACAAGGGGCTTGGCTTGGCCGGAGACGGGTCTTGTTGGGCTCGGGAGGCAGAATAGGGTTTGCCTCCAGGCGGCGATGAGTTTAACTTGAGAAAAGGCCCACACGAACGAGGGAAAAGAGGTTTCCCTCCCCGACACAGGGGTTCACCCATGAACATGTCTTTGAAGTACCGTATCATTGTCCCGGTGTTGGCCTGTGTGTTCCTGGTGGTGGGGGGTGGCGCCTGGTATGACTACCATACTCGGGTGCGGGAGATCGAGCACACAGCCCTACTCAAGCAGCGCTTCCAGGCCAACGAGGTGGAGCTGGCCCTGGAGCAGGTTGCTCATCGCGCCCTGGAGATGGCCTTGATGGTGGCCTCTTTGCCTTCGGTGCAGGAGGCCCTGGCCAAGCGTGACCGGGCCGCGCTCAAGGCGGCGGTGGCGGCGCTGTACCGGACCGCACACCAGAAGATGGGCATTCGCCAGTTCCAGTTCCACCTGCCGCCGGCCGTCAGCTTCCTGCGCCTGCACCGGCCGGACGAGTTCGGTGACGACTTGAGTTCCTTCCGGCTCACCGTGGTGGAGGCCAATCGCAAGAAGAAGCCGGTATATGGTTTGGAGAAGGGAGTGGCAGGGGCCGGCCTGCGGGGGGTGGTGCCAGTGTTCTGGCGGGGCCGGCACGTGGGCTCGGTGGAGTTCGGCAAGGCCTTGTCCGACCAGTTCGCCCGCAGGTTGAAGAAGCGGCTCCACTGCCAGATCTCCATCGTGGCCCCGGACGGCAGGGGCGGTTTCCGCTTCTGGGCCCGCAGCCACAAGCTGAGCATCCCCAAAAAGAGCTACCCGGTTCTGCGGCGGGTGTTGGCCAGCGGCAAGGAGTATCACCGGGAGGTGTTCAAGAACGGCAAGCTGCTGCAGGTGTACTATCGTCCCTTGCGGGACTTCAGCGGCAAGCCGGTGGCGGTGTTGGCCATTCCTTTGGACAAGAGTCCGTTGTTGGCCCAGGCGCGGGCCGTGCTCTGGCGCATCTTGGCCGGCGGGGCGGCGGCGCTGCTGTTGTTGGCCCTGGTGATCACCTGGACCGCGCGCGACATCTCCCGCCGGGTGGAGACGGTCTCGCGGGCGGTGCGCCGGGTGGCCCAGGGCGACTTCGCCTTTGAGATCCCTTCCGAGCAGATGGCGCGGCGGGACGAGATCGGCAGTATGTTGCGCGACGTGGCCCAGATGGGCAAGCAGTTGTCGCGCATCATGCGCCAGGTGGACCAGGCGGCGGACCAGGTGGTGCTCACCGCGGGCGAGATCAGCTCCGGCAACCAGGACCTGGCCGACCGCACCCAGCAACAGGCCGCGGCCATCGAGGAGACCGCCAGTGCGGTGGAGGAGATGACCGCCGGGGTCAAGCGCAACGCCCAGGACGCGGCCCAGGCCAACCAACTNGCCCAGCGCACCGCAGCCATGGCCCAGGACGGAGCCAAGGCCGCCGANCGCACCCTGGCCGCCATGCGCGAGGTGAGCGCCTCCAGCAAGAAGATCGGCGAGATCATCGAGGTGATCAACGAGATCGCCTTCCGCACCAACCTGTTGGCGCTCAACGCCGCGGTGGAGGCCGCCCGGGCGGGCGAGGCGGGCCGTGGATTTGCCGTGGTGGCGGGCGAGGTGCGCAACCTGGCCGGGCGCAGTGCCGCGGCGGCCAAGGAGATCGAGGCTCTCATCACCGACAGCATCCGCAAGGTGGAGGACGGCCACCGCGTGGTGGAGGAGAGCGGGCGCCTGCTGGCCGACATCAGCC
>MTPE01000182.1 GCA_002011835.1 Desulfarculaceae bacterium JdFR-95
GTTCTGCATGGCCGCCTGCCCCTACGGCTCGCGCAGCTTCAACTTCTACGATCCGCGCAAGTTCTTCCCCGGGGGCAAGGTGCCCAACCCCGAATATCCCACCCGTACCCGCGGCGTGGTGGAAAAGTGCGACTTCTGCGCCGAACGCCTGGCCGTGGGCAAGACCCCCATCTGTGTGGAGGCGGCCAAGGACGGCCAGTTGGTCTTCGGCGACCTGGCCGATCCCCGCTCCGAGGTGCGCCGCCTGCTGCGCACCAACTACTCGATAAGGCGCAAACCCTACCTGGGCACCCGGCCCAGCGTCTATTACCTGGTGTGAGGTCGTTATGCTGGAAAAGGCGATAACCGGAAGCCGAAAGTACTGGACCTGGCTGGGTTTCTTGCTGGTGATCATGATCGCGGGCTTCCTGGCCTACCTGGTGCAGTACCGCGAGGGCCTGTCCATCACCGGCATGAGCCGTGACGTGAGCTGGGGCTTCTACATCGCGCAGTTCACCTTCCTGGTGGGTGTCGCCGCCAGCGCGGTGATGCTGGTCATCCCCTTCTATCTCCACGATTACGAGAAGTTCGGCCGCATCACCATCCTGGGCGAGTTCCTGGCCATCGCCGCGGTGCTCATGTGCCTGCTGTTCATCGTGGTGGACTTGGGCCGTCCCACCCGACTGCTCAACGTGCTCCTCCACCCCACCCCCAACTCCATCCTCTTCTGGGACATGATCGTGCTCAACGGCTACCTGGCCATCAACTTGGTGGTGGGCTGGTGGAGCCTCAAGGCCGAGCGCAAACAACTGCCGCCTCCGGGCTGGCTGAAGCCTATCGTCTTCCTCTCCATACCCTGGGCGGTCTCCATCCATACCGTCACCGCCTTCCTCTACGCGGGCCTGCCCGGCCGCGGCTTCTGGCTCAGCGCCATCCTGGCGCCCCGCTTCCTGGCCTCGGCCTTCTGCTCCGGTCCTGCGGTGCTGATCCTGCTGGCCCTGCTGCTGCGGCGCTTCACCCGCTTCGACGCCGGCAAGGAGGCCATCCAGACGCTGGGCAACGTGGTCACCTACTGCATCATCCTGCACCTGTTCTTCTTCGTGCTGGAGTTGTTCACCGTTTTCTACAGCCAGATCCCGGATCACATGGACCACTTCATCTATCTCTACGCCGGCCTGCACGGAAAGGGCCGCCTNGTGCCCTGGATGTGGACCGCGGTGGTCACCGGCCTNGCCGCGGTGATCATACTTCTGCCGCGCAAGTTCCGCCGTAANGAGACCCTACTGGCCATCGGCTGTGTGCTGGTCTTCATCACCACCTGGATCGACAAGGGCATGGGCATGATCGCCGGCGGGTTCATCCCCAATCCCCTGCACGAGATCACCGAATACTCCCCCACCGGCCTGGAGATCATGATCACCTTGGGCGTGTGGGCCACCGGCTTCTTCGTGCTCACGGTGCTCTACAAGGTNGCTGTGGGAGTCAAGGAGGAGATCGGGGACTTCAAGCCCGGCGACGTGGCCCTCATCCACTAGCAATATCGGGGAGCCCCTTTCCCTGGGGCTCCCCCGTGGCTCTCAGGCGCCGGCCCCGGCATGGGTGAGCCTATGCCGGGGCCGGCGCTTCTATACTCGGCCCAGCCCCTGCGCATACCCTTGATTCATCACCCGCGCTCCACGGATGCTCCGCCGCCCGCCGCTCAGGCTGGTTGACGAGGGGAGACACAGGCCCTAAAATGAGCGCTTCAGAGTCGGGTATTGTGCCTAAGTGAGAGGGAGCATGGCGGAGAGGCAGGGGACAGAGCGAGGAGGCCGTAGTTGGCGTCCCTGGCGGTCGCTCAGTTTCCGTTTGTCCTTTCCCGTGGGAGTGGTGATCTTCGTGGCCGTGGCGGTGGGGGCCTGGCTCAACATCCACAGCCAGCGGCGCCAGCTCACCGCCCGGGTCATGGCCGAGGCCGAGGGCTTCGCCGAGACCCTGAAGCGCATCACCTTCCGCACCATGATGGCCGACCAGCGGGGGCACCTCTACAGCACCATCCGCGACGTGGCCGACCAGCCGGGGATCGAGGGGGTGCGCATCTTCAACGCCGAAGGCCGCATCATGTTCTCCTCGCGGCCCCAGGAGGTGGGCCGCGAGGTGGACAAGCAGGCCGAGGCCTGCTACGGCTGCCACGCCCAGGACAAGCCCCTCTCCCGCCTGCCCGGAGGCAGCCGCACCCGCATCTTTCGCGCCCCGGACGGCCACCGGGTGTTGGGGACCATATTGCCCATCTACAACCGCCCCGGTTGCTCCGGCCCGCCCTGCCATGCCCACCCCCCGGAGCAGAAGGTGTTGGGGGTGCTGGACGTGGACATGAGCCTGGCCAGCCTGGACCAGCAACTGGACGCGGAGCTGAAGCGCACGCTGTTGTTCGCCCTGGGGCTGTTCCTGGCCGTGTCCACCATGGTGGGGTTGTCGGTGATCTTCACCGTGAGCCGCACCGTGCGCCGTCTGCGGGAGGAGGTGGACAAGCTGGCCGCAGGCGACCACTACCACGTCACCCCGGTCAAGGCCCCGGCCGAGCTGGGGGCCCTGGGCGAGGCCATCGCGGACATGGCCCAGCGCGTGGCCCGGCGCACCGAGGTGATGAACCGGCGTTACCGCCAGCTGGTGATGGACTCGCCCGACGCCATCTTCGTGCTGGACCGCCAGGGGCGGGTGGTGCTGGCCAACCCCGAAGCCGGGCGCACCTTGGGGCTGGCACCGGAGGACCTGGAGGGCACACCCCTGACCGCTTTGGTGGCCAAGCGCGACCGGCCGGTACTGTTGCAGGCCCTGGAGGAGGCCCTGGGGCCGGAGGGGGTGAGCAGGCCGGTGCGCCTGGACTTCCCCGGCGCGGGCGAGGGCGGACGCCTGCTGGAGGGCCGCCTGCGCGCCCTGGCCGGCGAGGATGGGCCGGCCGCGGTGGTGGCCAACTTCATGGACATCACCGACCGCAGCGAACTGGAGGCGCAGTTGGTCAAGCATGCCTCCCTGGCCGCGGTGGGCCAGACCGTGGCCGGCCTGGTGCCCTACATCCGCAACCTCCTGCAGGGCGTGGGCAACGCGCGCTACATCGTGGACCAGGGCCTGGAGACCGGCGACCTGGAGCTGATCAAGCAGGGCTGGCAACTGGTGGGGCACAGCGTACAGCGCATCTCCACCGTGGCCGAGGACCTGCTCTATTACGCCGACTACCAGATCGAGGCGGTGCGGCCCTTCGACCTGAACCACCTGCTGGCGGACGTGAAGTCGCTGGTGGCGCTCAAGGCCCAGGAGGTGGGGGCCCAGGTGGAGGTGCGGGAGGACCCGGCCTGCCGCCAGGTGACCCTGGACCAGAAGGGCCTGCGCCGGGCCCTGCTCAACCTGGCCCACAACGCCCTGGACGCCTTGGCAGGCCAGAGCGATCCTCCGGGCCGGGTGGTGCTGGGCTGCGAGCGGGACGAGAGCGGCCGGGTGGTGATCACCGTGGACGACAACGGCCCGGGCATCCCGGAGGAGGTGGGGCGCTATCTGTTCACGGGTCTGTTCTCCACCAAGGGCGCCAAGGGCACGGGCATGGGCCTGCTCATCGTGCAGAAGATCGTGGAAGAACACGGCGGCTACGTGTCCTACAGTTGTCCCCTGGAGGGCGGCACCCGCTTCACCCTGGTGCTGCCGCCCTTGCCCCCGGATGAAGGTCAGGTCAAGTCGTCCTGAGGTGATGTTCGGCCTTGGACCGGCGTCGGTTTGCCCGCCACGGGGCGGATTTGGGGCCAATGGCTTTGCTTCTTAGAAGTGGCTTGCCCGCCCCCCGAGGGGGTCTCTCTTGCGCTGCGGTAGCATTGGTTGGCCGTGAGGGAAGGGGTGGGCGCTGAGCGGCCTTTGGCCTGAGGGCGACCGCCTCTGCTAGCCGGCCGCGGCCCGACGGGGGCTGGCCAGGGCGCGGGCCACGGTCTCCAGGAGGCGGTCGCGGTCCACCGGCTTGTGCAGGAGCTGGTGGGCGGCGGGCACCTTGCGGGCCGGCGCAGGAGGAGAGTTGGCTCCCCAGCCGGTGAGCAGGATGAGGGGGACTTGGTCCTGGGTGCCGGCGGCGGCCATGCGCTCCAGGAGGTCGGCCACCTCCCAGCCGGTGCCGTCGGGCAGGCCCAGGTCGCACAGAACCAGGTCCCAGGGCTGGGACTCCAGGCGGCGTCTGGCCTCGGCCACGCTGTCGGCGATCGCCACCTGGTAGCCCGCTTCCTCCAGCACGGCCTGGAATCCCTGGGCCACCAGCACCTCGTCCTCCACCAGTAGGAGGCGGTAGGTGCCGCTGGGCCGTGGGGGCAGCAGGCGGGACACGCTGGCGTTAGGAGAAGTGGCCAGGGGCAGCCACAGGGTGATCACCGTACCTTGGCCGGGCTGGCTGGCGGCGGTGATGTCTCCTCCCAGGGCGCGCACGATGCCGCGGCTGCTGGCCAGGCCCAGGCCCTGGCCGGCCACGCCTTTGGTGCTGAAGAAGGGCTGGAACAGGCGCCCCAAGGTTTCCTGGTCCATGCCCGTGCCGGTGTCTTTCACCGAGACCACAGCCCGGTCCCGGTGTTTTTCGGCTCGGATCTCGAGCCGGCCTCCCTGGGGCATGGCCTCCACCGCGTTCTTGATCAGGTTCAGGAGTACCTCCATCAGCTCCCCCCGCCGCGCCTGGACGAACAGGCCCTCCTCCAGTTGGGTCACGGTCTCCACCGCGTCCATGCCCTTGGCGCGGAAGGCCACCTGGGCGATGTCCAGAGAGACCGTGGCCACTTCGGCCAGGTCCACCACCTGGCACTCGGGGTCTGGTTGGTGACCTCCACCATAGGCGGCCAGGCGGCGCACCACGTCGCGGCCACTCTCGGCCGAGCGCACCACGTTGTCCAACAGGCGGCGCAGGCGGGACAGGTCGAGACGGCCACGGGAGGCCAGGGAGCGTGCAGCCTGGGCATTGGCCAGGATGGCCGACAGCAGGTTGTTGAAGTTGTGCGCCACACCTGCGGCCAGTTGGTGCAGACTTTCCTCGGCCCGCAGACGCTCGCTGATGTCGCGGCCGATGCCGAACAGTACCCGACGGTCACTCCACCAGCCGGGGGTGAACTTGATCTCCAAGGGCACCTCCCCGCCCTGTTTGCGGCGGAAGGTGACCCGCAGAGTGGCCTCTTTGCCGCGGGCGGCTTCCTTCAGACGCTGCGCCTGCTGAGAGCGCAGGCGTTGGGGGCACAAATCCAACAAGGACCGTCCCCACAGCTCCTCCTCGCCGTAGCCCAGACCGCGGCACACCTGGCGGTTGGTCTCCAGGATGCGACCCTCGTAGTCCACCACCAGGATGTAGTCCTGCAGGGAGTCGTAGAGCAGCTCCAGGTTGCTGCGGCTCTGGCTCAGGGCGGTCTCCACCCGCCGCCGCTCGTGGATCTCGTGCTGCAGTTCCCGGTTGGCCCGCTCCAACTGCTGGGTGCGTTCGCTCACCTTTTGTTCCAGGCGCTGGCGCTGTCTTTCCAGCTCGCGTTCCAGGCGGCGGCGCTCGCTGATGTCGTGTGCCACCGACAGGACGCAGGGCCGGCCCTCCCATTCGATCACGCGCGCCGACCAGGACAGGACCAGGTGCTCCCCCCGGCGGGTGCGCACCGGGATCTCGAATCCCTGCAAGGATCCGGTATGCAGGATCTCGTCCAGCCCCCGCCGGCACTGCTGGGGGTCTTCCCCCACCCCCAGCTCGGTCCAGGTGCGGCCTATCACCTCCTGACGGGTGAGGCCCAGGGTTTGCAGGGCCGAGTGGTTGGCCTCCAGGATGCGGTTGTCCTCCAGGGTGGAGATCAGCATCCAATCGGGACTGTGGTGGAAGGCGCGGGCAAAGTCCGACTCCCGGCTGCGCAGGGCCTGNTCGGCGCTCTTCAGCTCCAGGGTCAGGGAGACCACCAGGCCCAGGGCCAAGGCCAGGGACACCAGCCANAGGGACAGTCCCCCCAGGGGGGTGGGCAGTCCCAGGGCATAGGCGGTGTCGTGCAGGGCGCCCACCAGCCAGAAGGCCATGCACGCCAGCATGATGTTCTGGCTGACGGGCATCAGATTCAGTTTGCGGCGACGGCGCCACAAGACCACCATCAACACCACCGTGAACGCCAAGTCGCCGCCCATGACCAGGGGCCGGATCAGCCAAGACTGAGGCCGCCAAGCCTGAGCGGGAGGGAAATACTCCAGCGGCGCACCCAGCACGGCCGGATGCCGTACCAGCAACAGTAGCAGAGTGATCCCCAGCCCCCATGCCGCGGCCAGCCTCTCGGGCCAGCGCGNNTCNAAGGCCCCCAGGCTGCGCATGGTCCGTAACCAGGCCGCGGGAATCCAACCCAGCGCCCCCAGAATCAGGGTGTATCCCCACATGATGGAGGGAAGGGAGACCTGCAGACGGTAGATGACGATGCCCAGGAAGAAGACGCCGATGCCCAGGAAGAACAGGGACAGATTCACCAGGGGCCGGAAGTGGCGATAGGCCAGGCCCACCCCCAGACACAGCAGGGTCAAGGTGCCGCTGACCGAAATGCCGACCAGAGAACCTAGGGCCTGCGATGGCAGCTCAAACGAGAGCAAACCAGGCTACCTCGCCGTGACACCGGCGAAAAGCGGGCAAAACCCCCC
>MTPE01000376.1 GCA_002011835.1 Desulfarculaceae bacterium JdFR-95
GACTCTCGCCTGGCCCAGCTGAAGCGGCTGGAGGCCCTGTCCAACGAGGCCACCGACAGCGGCCTGGGCAAGCTGCTCACCGACTTCTTCAAGGCCTGGCAGGACGTGGCCAACAGCCCCGAGTCCACCGCGGTGCGCCGGGTGCTGGCGCAGACCTCCCAGAACCTGGTGGACCGCTTCCACACCATGATGCGCGACCTGGAGCAGGTGCGGCGCGATCTGGACACCTACCTGGCCGAGGCGGTGGAGGAGGTCAACTCGGCCTGCCGGCGCATCGCGGAGCTGAACCGCCAGATCGTGGCCGACGAAGCGGGGGGCAAGAGCGCCAACGACCTGCGCGACGAACGTCAGCGCCAGATCGAGAAGCTGGCCGAGTATCTGGACATCCAGTGGTTCGAGGTGGGCGACGGTTCGGTCACCGTGTTCACCGGTAGCGGCAACACCCTGGTGCAGGACGACTTCCCCCGCTCGGGCGACGACGTGCTGGCCTTCCAGCAGGTCTCGGGCTACAGCCAGCGCCAGGTGATCTGGCGGGGCTCGGACGTGGTCCTGGGCCCGGACCAGATCACGGGGGGCAAGATCGGGGCCTGGCTGAAGGTGCGCGGCGGTTGCCTGCCCACCAGCAGTACCGCCACCGACACCGGGGACATCCCCCAGACCCAGAGCTTCCTCAACGACCTGGCCGAGACCATCATCTGGGAGGTGAACAAGCTGCACAGCCAGGGCGTGGGCCTGACNAAGTTCACCCGCGTCACCGGCACCTATGCCAGCCCTGACGCCACCACCGACTTCAACGACAGCAGCAACACGCTTCCCTTCGCGGACAAGATCCAGTCGGGCAGCTTCGAGCTGTGGGTCTATGAGAGCGGCACCCGCCGCAAGTACACCATCACGGTCAACGCCAGTGACGACCTGCAGACCCTGGTCAACCGCATCAACGACACCATCAACCCCTCGCTCAACGCCAACATCAACCCGGTGGCCACGCTGACCGACAACAACACCAAGCTGATGCTCTACGCCAGCGGCGGCATCGAGTTCGCCTTCCGCAACGACACCAGCAACGTGCTGGCCGCCCTGGGCATCAACACCTTCTTCACCGGCAACACTGCCACCGGCATCGGGCTCAACGACACCATCACCGGAGACGTGCGCTACATCACCGCCGGCCGCCTCACCAGCGACGGCGAACACGCCTTGGGCGACAACAGCAACGCCCTGGAGCTGGCCGACCTGAAGGACACCGACACCATGGACAACGACTCCCAGACCTTCAACGAGGCCGTGATCTCCTGGGCCTCCTCCCTGGGCACCGACATCTCCACCACCGACAGCTCGCTCAGCTTCGCCCAGACCACCCTCAACGAGCTCAAGAACCTGCGCGACAGCGTCAGCGCGGTCAACCTGGACGAGGAAATGGTCAAGATGATACGTTATCAAAGGGCCTACCAGATGGCGGCCAAGATGATCTCGGTGGCCGACAGCCTGTTGGCCACCCTGCTGGAGACCAAGAGGTAGCCCGCCATGACCGACCGGGTGACGCTCGCCACCTACTATCGTCAGACCCTGCTCTCCCTGCTGGAGCGCAAGCAGGAACTGTTGCGCCTCAACGAGCAGGTGGCCAGCGCCAAGAAGGTGAACCGGCCCAGCGACGACTCGGTGTCCTCCATCGGCGCCCACCTCTCCCACCGGGCCATGGAGGAGATCGAACAGTACCAGAGCAACGTGGACCACGCCCGCAGTTGGCTGAAACAGGCCGAGTCCACCATGCAGGCCATCAGCGACCTGATCGCCATGGCCAAGGAGCGGGCCGAGCAGATGGCCACTGGCACCTACACCCCCGAGCAGCGCGCCACCATCGCCACCGACGCCCGCAACTTCCTGGCCCAGCTCATCTCCCTGTGCAACACCAAGGTGGGCACCGACTACATCTTCGGCGGCACCATCTGCGATACCGCCCCTGTCTCCAGCGACCTCATCGCCCGGAANCCGGCCGCCCCGGGCAGNGGCAACACCGGCGCGGGCCAGCTCTGGGGCCGGGGCGACTACACCGGCCTCTACAGCCGCAAGATCACCCTCACCGTGGCCTCCTTCGGCTCGGGGGGCAGCTCGGGCACGCCCGGCGGCGGCGAGACCATGACCCTCAACTACTCCTACGTGGACGACTTCGGCCGCACCGTGACCGGCAGCGTGACCCTCTCGGGCACCGGCAGCGCCAACGCCGTGGACCTGGGCGACGGGGTGCAGGTCTACGCCACCGACGTGCGGCGCTGGGACCCCGACACCGGCAGCGCCGAGGACTCCTACCACGTGGGNGANACCTTCACCCTCACCATNGGCCGCCACCAGGGCAACGACGAGGCCCTCTACGCCAACCTCTCCTGGGCCAACCGCATGCGCTACAACTACACCCTGGACCAGCTCCTGCAGGCAGAGGGGGCCAGCGACGGCCAGCACAAGAACCTGCTGGACCTGCTGGCCGGCTGGGCCGACGCCCTGGAGAAGGACCCCAAGGAACAAGACTACTTCCAGGCCGTGCCCGGCGGCCTCAACCCCACCGACGCCAGCCAGCTCAACAACCCCAACAACCCCTCCAGCAGCGCCCGGGTGCTGGTGGACGGGGACTGGCAATCCTACCAGGTGGCGGGCACCTCCGGCGACGTGCAGAAGTATGAGAGCGCCGAGGAATACTGGGACGACCTCAAGCGCTGGGCCCTGGAGTTCAACGTGGGCTCGCCGGTGGTGCTGGCCTCCGACGACCTGGACGACGCCACCCTGCAGGCGCGCAACTTTCAGTTCTACCTGGACGTCAGCGACCAGAACTACTCCGGGGTGCCCTCCAGCAACAACCCCATGACCCTCTACTACACCAGCGCCGCGGGCAGCGGCACGGTGACGGTCAGTGGCGTGGGGCGCGAGGCCACGGTGACCTTCGCCGACCCCGGCGGGGCGGGCAACATCACCCTCTACGTGGCCAACCTCAAGTTCATCAGCGAGAACCTGGGCACCAGCGACGGGAATATCGGCTGGTACGACGGGGCCGCGGTCAACGGCACGGCCATGAGCCCGGTGTTCTATCCTGAGAACACCAACCCCGACACCTACAGCGGCCCGCCGGCGCTCACCATGACCGTGACCTACCGCAAGGACAACGGCGACCGCGCCTACCAGACCGTCAACATCCCCGGCACCGGCAGCACCAATCCCATGAACCTGGACCTGGACGGCGACGGCAAGACCGACCTCACCTTCTACCTCAGCGAAGACGGCACCGTGGACGACGGCGACTATCACCGCCTCACCCTGGAGCAGTACAACCAAGGCGAGAACCAAAGCAGCCAACTGCTGAGCCAGATACAGGACCAGCTTGCTAGCGCCCAGGCCAACTTGCTAAAATACGTCGCCGACGCGGGCAGCCGCCTCAACCGGCTGGACGTGCGTGACAACCTCCTGCAAGGAGACAACCTGCGACTGAGTGACCGGCTCTCCCACTTGGAGGACGTGGACATAACCCAGATGGTCACCGAGCTGAAGACCTACGACGTCCTCTACCAGGCCGCCCTGCAGGCCACCGCCCTGGTCTCCAGCCGCACCTTGGCCGATTACCTGTAAGCCAGCGCGGAGAGCGGACGGGCAGGGCATGACAGCAAGCCTGCCCCAGCCGGTCGCGGAGAAGGGGAAGAGCCCTTGCTGATCCTGACCCGTAAGGTGGGAGAGAGTATCACCATCGGAGACGGCTCCATCACCGTCAGCGTGATGGACATCAAGGGCCGTCAGGTGCGCCTGGGCATAGAGGCCCCCAGCGACACCCCCATACACCGGATGGAGATATTCCTGAAGATAAAGGAGGCCAACCGCCANGCCACCTCGGCCCAGGCCGGCGACCTGGACGCAGTGGGCAGNCTGTTGGCGGGCAAGAAGTCCAAGGAGGGTGAGCATGCCTGAAACCAAGCCCCAGGCCACCCTCAAGGTGAACTCCACCCGCTTCGGTGAGATCGAGGTGCCCGCCGACCACGTGATCGAGATGCCCCAGGGCATGATCGGCTTCCCCCACCTGCACCGCTACGTGCTCATCCGCCACCGCGAGGACTCGCCCTTCTTCTGGCTGCAGTCGGTGGAGGCGCCGGAACTGGCCTTCGTGGTGATCAACCCCCTGCTGTTNGACCCCCGCTACAAGTTCACCCTCAGCACCGCCGAAACCAACCTGTTGGGGGTGGAGCGCCCCGAGGACGTGCAGGTGTGGGTGGTGGTCACCATCCCCCCCGGCCAGCCCGAGAAGATGACCGCCAACCTGAAAGCCCCGGTGGTGATAAACCTGGCCAACCGCCGCGCGGCCCAGATCATCCTGGACGACCCCAACTACGCGGTGCAACACCCCCTGACCCGCAGTCAGGCCCAGGAGTGAGGTCTGGGACGGCAGCCTCCCGACCCGCACCCCGCCAGCCTCGCCCGACCAGGCCCCAAACAAAAGAGGTCCACCCATCGCGGGAGGACCTCCTTTGCCCGGGAACAGGTGCGGGACCGATGCAGCGGGCGGCCGCCTCCCCGCTCCTCCAGAGCGGCGCGGGGGAAAGCAAGTGCCGTCCCCAGGGCGCCACAGGCGGCCTCCGCCCGGGCAACCCCGCCAGGGACTTACACGAACAGGTTGATCTGGGCCTTGGCCGCCGCNGCCAGATAGGTGGCCGCCCCGCCGAACTCCAGGCCGTCGATCAGCTCCTCCTCCTTGATGCCCATCACGTCCATGGTCATCTGACAGGCGATCAGGCGGACGTTCTCCTCCTTGGCCACCTCCAACAGCTCCGGGATGGTGGGCACGTTCACCTTGCGCATCCAGGAGTTCATCATGGCCGTGGCCATGGCGGTCATGCCCGGCAGCATACCCAGGATGTTGGGCATGGGCACCGGCATGGCCGGGTTGGCGATGGGAGCCACCTTCAGGTTGGCATAGGTGCTCTTCTTGATAATGTTCAGGCCATAGAAAGTGAAGAACACACTGGTCTCCAGCTCCATGGCCGCAGCCGAGGTGGCCAGGATCAATACCGGATAGGCCATGTCCAGGGTGCCCTTGGAGGCCACGATGGTCATGGCCTGGGCCTCGGGCGGCCCCTGCTCGGCCAACTGACGGCTCACCTCCTCCTTGATCATCTGCCGAATCTCTTCCTTGTCCATGAGTCCCTCCTACTGATGGGCCGGCCACTCCAGGCGTCGGCCGGTGTCAACTGTGGCTAAGGGCCGAAGCACTCCCTGTCCTCGGCCTGTTTCATGCGCTCCATGGCCTGCTCCAACAGGGACAGGCCCTCCAACACCCGTGCCCGCTCCTCCGGCGGCAGCCAGTCCAAGAGCCGACGGTGCAGACGGTGAAGGTAGGCCTCCACCTCGCGCAACAAACGCGCCCCTCCTGCGGTCAGCGCCACCTGGCGCGCCCGGCCGTCGCCAGGGTCGCCCTGCTTGCGCACCAGGCCCCGCCGCACCAGCCCCTCCACCAAGGCCGTGGCCCGGCTGCGGGTCACCTCCAGCCCCGAGGCGATCTCCCCCAGGCGGAAACGAGGCCGCCGGCGGAACAAAAGCAGGCAACGCAACTGGGCCGGAGGCACCCCGAAACGCGCGGCCTGCTCGGCCACCTGTTCCTGGCAGCAGCGCACCACCCTTGCCATCAGATCCATGAGTTGTTCGGCCTGGGCGGGGCTGGCCGGGGTCGTCTGTCGGTCATGAAAGTTCATACTATTAACTAATTATGACGCGATTTGCCGGCTTGTCAAGTCGCGGACTTGCGTGGCTTGTGATCAAGTGGGAGGCGAATTGTGAATTAGTTAGAACAAGATAGCAAAGCTCCTCAAGAATAGTATGCTTTGAGGGGGAATTTTTTTTCTTGACCTTGTGCTTTCTTTCTCATACAATGGGCCCGGCCGAACGACGGAGCAAGCCCCCGCCCGAGGCTCAAGGCACGTGTGACGGCCGCGAGAGTAGGGCGGAAGCGCGAGCGGATATGGTGGCGGCGAGGGGCGGGGCTTGCTTGGTCTTCCTGAGAGTGTCGAGCGACGGGGGATGAAAAGTCGCTCAAGGGGTGAGGAAGAGGGGGAATGGTTGGGTCCCGGCCTTGTGGTCGGGGCCCCTTTTTTGGGGGTGGACACCCTTCACCTTCGGCACGCAAGCCAAACAGGGTCCCGGCCCTGCCCCTTTTTCGGGCTCATCCGGCAGACCCGGGGTGGTGGTGACATCATCCCGGGCCGGCCCTGTCAAGGCCATGGCCCTTCCAGGGTGGCCTTCAGGCCAGCCTTGACAGGGCCGGCCCGTGATGAACAAGATCATGCGCTCGTCTTGGCGAGGAAAATGATATGAAAAGGACGCCACACGGATTCGTGGCCCCGGTATCCCGGTTGTGGTCGGAGTGAGAAACCATATCATTTTCCTCGCCAAGACGACGAAATATCATCCCATTCCCTGTACCGACGGCCTGGACCGCCATCCCAAGGTGCCTCTCCCCCCGCCGTTTGCCGGATGAGCCCTTTTTCGGCCCAGGGGAGCCGGGCGCGGCTTTGTCGAGGCCTCGCTCTAGGCAGAAAGAGCCCCCGCCCGTCTCGGCCGCCAATGGCG
>MTPE01000044.1 GCA_002011835.1 Desulfarculaceae bacterium JdFR-95
GTGGTATGGCCCCGGCCCCACCCCTGGGCGGCCTTTCCAGGCTCCCCAGGGGCGGGGCCGGGGCCTTGTGGCCTCAGGCGATGAGCTGGCGCTGTCGCAGCATGGGCCTGGGGTCCACCAGGTGGCGCTTGAACCAGCCCTCGTAGTCCTGGGCGCCCAGGGCCAGGGCCAGGGCNTCGGAGAAGTGCAGGATGGGGATGGGCTCNGCCAGGTTGCAGCGGATCTCCAGGTTGAGCTGGCACATGGCACAGGCGGTGACCAGGCAGTCGGCCCCGGCGGCCTTGGCCGCGGANATGATCTGGTTGACCAGNGGGGTGGTCACGTCGGGGCGGATGACGCTGAGGAAGGTTCCGCAGCAGCGGTGGGGATAGGCCCAGGTGAGCACCTCCGCCCCCATGGCGTGGAGGATGCGTTCCATGAGCCTCGGGTCGTAGCGGGGGGGGCGTTCGGCCTTGGGGAACATGGCCGCACANCCGAAGTAGGGAGCCACCTTCAGTCCCTTGAGGGGATTCTTCCAGGTGGGCAGGCGCACGGCCCCCATGTGGCGCAGGCGGTCGAGGAAGGCCAGTATGTCCAGGAAGGTGATGATCTTGAGGTCGGGAGAGATCTCGCCGCCCCAGCGGCGCTCCTCGAAGCGACGGCGCTCGGGGTCGGCTATCAGGTGCAGGTGGGCGCGGCGCAGGTTCTTATAGCAGGCCGGACACATCACCATCAGGGGGCGGTCCGGGGGGGCCTGGGCCAGATTACGCGCGGCCAGGCCCAGGGCCAGCTCAAGGTCCAGGCTGTGGGCCGAGGAGGACCCGCAGCAGTTCCAGTCCGGCAGCTCCTCCAGCTCCAGGCCCACCACCTGGCAGGCCTCCATCATGGACTGGTTGCTTTCGGCCGCGCTGGTGGCCAGGGAGCAGCCGGGGAAGTAGCTGACCTTCAGGATGGGGGTGGCAGTCACGGCTTTCTCCTCCAAGGGGGCTCGAACAGCCGCTCCAGCTCGCGGGGCTGGCGGATACGGCTGGGCAGCAGGTGCAGCTTGCGCTTGGCCAGCATCTTCAGTCCCAAGTCCATGTCACTCAGCCAGTCGCCGCGGCTGATCTTGTAGCGCAGCATCACCTGCAGCTTGTGGGTGCGGCCGTAGCGCTCAATGGCCTTGAGCACCTCGCGGTGGAAGACCAGCACCCGGCTCTCGGGCACGGGCATGGCCAGCTCCAGGGCCATCTGGCGCAGCACGTCCATCACCGCGGCGATGTCGATGGCCATGGGGCAGGCCGCGGAGCAGGTCTGGCAGCCCACGCAGAGCCAGATGGTGTTGCAGGTGAGTACCTCCTCGCGCTGGCCCAGCTGCAACAGACGCATGACCCCGTGGGGGCCGTAGTCCATGGCGGAGTAGAAGGGGCAGCCGCCCGAACAGGTGCGACACTGGTAGCAGCGCATCAGTTCGGTGCCGGCCAGCTCCTCCACCCGCCGGGCCAGGCCGAGGCTCTCCCCGTCCAAGATGATGGTTTGGGCCAAGGTGTCGGGGGCGGGTTGGCTCACCGTCTCCATCTCCGTTAGAGTTTGCCAACAAGGTGACGGGGACCTGGCGGCCCCCGTCACCTTATAGCCTACAACCTAAGTCGGGTTCCGGCAACCATGGGGGCCTCTATTCGCCCAGGATGGCCTTCAGGTCTTCCTCCGCGGTCTTGATGGGCATGATGTTGAAGTTGTCCACCAAGACCTTGAGCACGTTGGGGGTGATGAAGGCGGGCAGGCTGGGGCCCAGGCGGATGTTCTTGATGCCCAGGTGGAACAGGGTGAGCAGGATGGCGCAGGCCTTCTGCTCGTACCAGGACAGGACCATGGACAAGGGCAGGTCGTTGACCCCCACCTTGAAGGCGTCGGCCAGGGCCAGGGCGATCTGCACCGCGGAGTAGGCGTCGTTGCACTGGCCGATGTCCAGCAGGCGCGGGATGCCGCCGATGTCGCCCAGGTCCTTGTCGAAGAAGCGGAACTTGCCGCAGGCCAGGGTGAGGATCACGGTGTCGGCCGGAGCCTTCTCCACGAACTCGGTGTAGTAGTTGCGGCCGGGCTTGGCGCCGTCGCAGCCGGCCACCAGGAAGAAGTGGCGGATGGCGCCGGACTTGACCGCCTCGATCACCTTGTCGGCCACGCCCAACACCGCGTTGCGGGCGAAGCCCACCGTGACGCTGCCCTTGTCCTCGTCCTCGGTGAAGCCGGGCAGGGACAGGGCCTTGTCGATCACCGGGGTGAAGTCCTTGTGTCCGTTCTCGTCGGCCCAGATGTGGGGCACGCCGGGCCAGCCCACCTGGCCGGTGGTGAAGATCTTCTCGCCCGTGTCGCCCTTGGGCTTCTGGATGCAGTTGGTGGTCATGAGGATGGCGCCGGGGAAGGCGGGGAACTCCTTGCCCTGGTTCTGCCAGGCGGTGCCGTAGTGGCCGTAGAAGTGCTCGTACTTCTTGAGCTCGGGATAGCCGTGGCAGGGCAGCATCTCGCCGTGGGTGTAGACGTAGATGCCCTTGCCCTGGGTCTGCTCCAGGAGCATGGCCAGGTCCTTGAGGTCGTGGCCCGAGACCAGGATGGCCTTGCCCGCCTTGTGGCCCAGGGGCACCTGGGTGGGCACGGGGTGGCCGTAAGTCTCGGTGTTGGCCTTGTCCAGGAGCTCCATGGTCTTCAGGTTGGTCTCGCCGCAGCGCAGGACCATGTTCACCCAGTAGTTCAGGTCCTGGCCCTTGTCCAAGAGCGCCGCCAGACCCTCGTGCAGGAAGGCCCAGATGGCCTCGTCCTGGTAGCCCAGGATGGCGGCGTGGTCGGCATATGCCGCCACCCCCCGCAGGCCGAACAACAGGGTGTGCTGCAGGGAACGGATGTCCTCGTTGTCGCTGTAGTCGGCCGAGGTGAGCCCGTGTTCCTCGCCCTGGGCCACCATGCCCGCCTGATCGGAGGCCGGGGTGAAGTTGGCGGCGGGATGGTCGAAGCTGGCTCCGCTGATGCGGCCCTTGAGCCCCTCGCGCATCTCCACGGTCTGTTTGATGAGGTCCACGAAGCGGGCCGGGTCGAAGTCCACGTTGGTCAGGGTGGAGAACAGGGCCTCGGCCGTGAAGTGGTTCACCTTGGGATCACTGATCCCCTGCTTGCGAGCCTCCTGGGCCACCTGGCCCAGGCCCGTCAGGGCGTAGGTGAGCAGGTCCTGCAGGGCTGCCACCTCCGGGTCCTTGCCGCAGACACCGCGGACGGTGCAGCCGGTGCCTTTGGCGGTCTGCTCGCACTGGTAACAGAACATCATCTCGCCTCCTTGTTGGTTTTGGCCTTCATTTAATTATGGGCTCTTGTGCGGCCGCGGGTGAAGTGGGCGCTCTATTTGGTATTCGAGTACCAGATTACCATAAAAATCCCGCCCGTCAAGCAAAAAGTGCGTGCCTTCCCCAAGCCTGCTCCCACACCGCAAAAACAAAGCGGCTCCGCCGGGAGGCGGAGCCGCGAGTCCAGACGAGCCGGGGTGGTTCTACAATCCGCGCTGGGCCATGAAGTGGGCCAGGTCGGCCACGCGGCAGGAGTAGCCCCACTCGTTGTCGTACCAGGCCACCACCTTGGCCATGTCCCCCTGCAGCACCTGGGTGAAGGGCAGGTCCACGATGGAAGAGTGGGGGTCGCCCTTGAGGTCCATGGACACCAGGTGGCCATCGTCGGTGGCCATGATGCCCTTGAGGTAGGTGCTGGCCGCGCGCTTGAGGGCGGCGCGCAGGGTCTTGGTGTCGGTCTTCTTGGCCAGCACCGCGGTGAAGTCCACCACCGAGACCGTGGGGGTGGGCACGCGCATGGAGCAGCCGTCGAAGCGTCCCTGCAGGTCGGGGATGACCAGGCCCACGGCCTTGGCCGCGCCGGTGGTGGTGGGGATGATGTTGAGCGCGGCGGCGCGGGCGCGGCGCAGGTCCTTGTGGGGCAGGTCCAGGATGCGCTGGTCGTTGGTGTAGGAGTGGATGGTGGTCATCAGGGCCTTGACGATGCCGAAGCGGCGGTGGACCACCATGGCGGGGGGGGCCAGGCAGTTGGTGGTGCAGGAGGCGTTGGAGACGATGTGGTGGCGCTTGGGGTTGTACTTGCGGTGGTTGACCCCCATGACCACGGTCAGGTCCACTTCCTTGCCCGGGGCGGAGATGATCACCTTTTTGGCTCCCGCCTCCAGGTGGGACGCGGCCAGGGGCCCGGTGCGGAACAGGCCCGTGCTCTCCACCACGATGTCCACCCCCACCTCGTCCCAGGGGATCTGGGCCGGGTCGCGCACGGCGAAGCTCCTTATCTCCTGGCCGTCCACGATGATGCTGTCNTTGGTGTGGCTCACCTCGCCGGGCCAGCGGCCGTAGTTGCTGTCGAACTTGAACAGATGGGCGTTGGTCTCGGTGTCGAACAGGTCGTTGATGGCCACCACCTGGAGGTCTTCGGGGTAGCGCTGCAGCACGGCCTTGAGCACCTGGCGGCCGATGCGTCCGAATCCGTTGATTCCGATACGTACCATGGGAAGCCTCCCTGATCAGTTATCGTCCAGGCGGTACTTGTGGGCCACCAGAAGGTCGTAGTCGGTCTGCAGGGCCTTGTGCAGGCGGGCGTTCTCCAGGGCGATGGCACTCAGGTTGGCCACCGCCTCCAGGAATTCGATCTCCTGGGGTTTCCACTCCCGCTTGCGCGGGGAGTACACCCGCAGCACCCCGATGCTCTTGCGGCCCACCTTCAGCGGCACCACGCACAGGGAGCGGATGCCTTCGGCCCGGGCCCGCTCCGGGTACTGGAAACGGGGGTCGCTCTGGGCGTCCAGGAGACACACCGCCCCGCCCTGCAGGGCCTCTTTGTCCAGGCCGCTCTTCTCCACCAGCACCTTGCCCTTGCGCAGGTAGCCCTTGGACAGGCCGTAGGCCGCGCCCAGGATCAGCTCCCGCCGCCGGGGACGCAGCAGGCGGATCACGCTGGCCTTGGCCCCCATGGTCTGGGAAACGGCCTTGACGATCTCCTCCAGCACCTTGGACGGCTCCAGGGAGGAGTTGATCACCTTGGCCACCCGGTAGAGCGCCTTGAAATAGTCCTTGCCCTTGGCTGCCATGAAACCTCCCCCTTCGTTTGCTCCGGCCGACCCGGTGGAGCGCGGCCGGTTGGGTTCACCATATCTCATTATGGCCCAAGCGCAGCGGGGAAAGCAAAGGCGCTCTCTGGGGGACCTTCCCGCCCGCCCTGCCAGGGGAGTCCACGGCTCCCCCGGCAGGGCGGGCGGGAAGGCTTGACACCGCCTGCGGCGGCGGCCATAGTCCCAGCAGGCGTGTTCTCACTCCAGCCTGTCCCCGACGGAGGTTCCATGCCTGCCCAAACCTCGTCCGGCCCCCAAGGCGAGATCGCCTCCCCTTGGTTGGGGGCGGTATTGTTTCTCACCGCGGTCTTTCTGCTCAACTTCCTGTCCCGGGTGAGCCTGGGGCCCTTGCTGCCCCATCTGGAGGTGGCCCTGGGCCTGGGTCACGCCCAGGCGGGGGGACTGCTGTTGTGGCTCAGCCTGGGCTACTTCGTCTCTTTGTTCGCTTCGGGGCTGGTCTCGCAGCGGCTGGGGCACCACCGCACGGTGTGGGTGAGCGCGGTGGGGGTGGGGGTGGTGTTGCTGGTGCTGCCCTTGGCCGAGGGCACCTTGGGCCTGGGGCTGGCCTTGTTGGCCTTGGGGGTGGCGGCGGGGCCGTATCTGCCTTCGGGCATCGCCGTGGTCACCGACCTGGCCGACCAGCAGCACTGGGGCCGGGCCCTGGCCGTTCACGAGATGGCGCCCAACCTGAGCTTCGTGTGCGGGCCCCTGGTGGCCCAGGGCCTGGCCGACTGGGGAGGCTGGCAGAGCGTGCCCTTGGTGTTGGGGGCGGCTTCGCTGTTGTTGGGCTTGACCTTTGCCCGTTGGGGCCGGGGCGGCCGCTTCCCCGGCCGGGCTCCCGACCCGGCCAACCTGCTGGCCCTGGCCCGGCGGCGGGAGACCTGGCTGATGATGCTCTTGTTCGGCCTGGGCATCGGGGCCAGCATGGGGGTGTATCTCATGCTGCCCTTGTTCCTGGTCAGCGAGCGCGGCTTCAGCACCGCCGAGGCCAACCTGTGGCTGGCCGCCTCCCGTCTGGTGGGGGTGGGGGCGGCCCTGGCCGCGGGCTGGGTGGCCGACCGCCTGGGGCCGCGCGGGGCCATGGCCGGGGTGTTGGCCGGGGCGGGGCTGCTCACGGTGGGGTTGGGCCTGGCCCACGGCTCCCCCCTGTGGCTGGCCCTGTTCCTGCAGCCCACGGTGGCGGTGTGCTTCTTCCCGGCCGGCTTCGCCGTGCTCAGCCGCCTGGTGGCGGCTTCGGAGCGTAGCCTGATAGTCTCCGCCGTGATTCCCCCGGCCTTCGTGCTGGGAGGGGGTCTGATCCCGGCCGGTATCGGCTGGTTGGGCGAGGAGCTGTCCTTCGCCTGGGGCCTGGGGCTGGCCGGCGGGCTGATCGCCCTGGGTTCGCTGCTGGTGGCGGGGCTGCGTCTGGGGGAGGGGGGCTCCTGAGGGGCCTGGCGC
>MTPE01000412.1 GCA_002011835.1 Desulfarculaceae bacterium JdFR-95
GAGATCGCCGCGGGCAAGGTGTATCCGGTCTCGGCCGACGAGGCCGAGGCGGGCCGCGCCGCAGCCGAGGCCCGCGAGCGCGAGCGGCTGGCCGCCATCGCCCGGGCCCAGGCCGAGGCCGAGGCCCGCGCCCAGGCCGAGGCCCAGGAAGGCCAGGAGTCGAAGGAGTAGGGGGCCCGTGTCCTCCCTGCCCACGGCCAAGGAACGCCGCCGCCTGCAAGAGCAGGGCGACTCCCGTCTGGGGGAGCTGGGTCGCCAGTTCCTCGCCGCCGGCCGCTGGGGTGAGGCCCTGGAGTGCTTCGAGGCCGCTGGCGACCAGGAGGGCCTGGAAGAGGCGGCGCGCCTGGCGGTGGAGGCCGGCGACCTGTTCACCTATCGCCAGGCCCTGCGCCTGCAACCGCGGGCCCCGCGCCCACAGGAGCTGGAGGAGCTGGCCCGCCGGGCCGAGGCCGCGGGCAAGCTGGCCTACGCCCGGGGCGCCCGCGAGCTGATGGCTTCGGGTGAGGAGGGGGCGCAGTCATGAGCGTGCGGGTCAAGCGTTGCTACTACGAGGTACTGGGGGTCTCGCGCGACGCCGACCTGGAGACCATCAAGAGGGCCTATCGCAAGCTGGCCCTCAAGTACCACCCCGACCGCAACCCGGGCGACAAGGAGGCCGAGGAGCGCTTCAAGGAGGCGGCCGAAGCCTACGAGGTACTGCGCGATCCCGAGAAGCGCCGTCTCTACGACGCCTACGGCCACGAGGGCCTGCGCTCCACCGGCTTCCAGGGCTTCGGCGGGGTGAGCGACATCTTCAGCGCCTTCTCGGACATCTTCGAGGGCCTGTTCGGCTTCGGCCCCACGAGCAGCCGCCCCGCCGGCCCCAGACCCGGGCGCGACCTGCGCTACGACCTGGAGCTGGAGCTGGAGGAGGCGGCCACGGGCAAGGAGGTCACCATCCGGGTGGGGCGCGAGTTGAACTGCTCCGCCTGCGGAGGCATGGGCCAGGCCGGGGGCGTGCCNCCCATCTGCAACACCTGCGGCGGACAGGGCCAGGTGGTACGCAGCCAGGGCTTCTTCCGCCTGGCCACCACCTGTCCCACCTGCCGGGGCGAGGGCCGGGTGATCACCGACCCCTGCCGCGAGTGCGGCGGCCGCGGCCGCGTGTACCAGGAGAAGGAACTGACCGTCAAGGTCCCCGCGGGCATAGACCACGGCCAGCGCCTGCGCATGCGGGGCGAGGGCGAAGGCGGCTACCTGGGCGGTCCGCCGGGCGACCTGTATGTGGTGGTGCACCTGCGGCCGCACGCGGTGTTCGAGCGCCAGGGTGAACACCTCATCCGGCGCCTGGAGGTGTCCATGTTCCAGGCCGCTCTGGGCCAGACCGTGCTGGTGGACACCCTGGTGGACGGGCCGGTGGAGCTGAAGCTGCCGGTCGGCGCCCANAGCGGCGACACCCTGCGCNTGCCCGGCCTGGGCATGCCCCGCCTGGGGGGCGGCGGCCGGGGAGACCTGCACGTGCAGCTGGTGGTGCGCACCCCGCGCCGCCTCAGCCGGCGCCAGCGCGAGCTGTTGGCCGAGGCCGCGGCCCTGGGCGACCCCGAGGCCGCCCCCATGCCCCCGGCCGAGGATGAACAGGCTCCCCGCCGCGCCCGCAAGCGGCGCTGGGGCCTGTGAGGGAGAGTGCCGTGGAGCTGAGCCACCTGGACGCCAAGGGCGCCGCCCGCATGGTGGACGTGGGCGACAAGCCGGTCACCCGCCGCAAGGCCCGGGCCCGGGCCCGCCTGGAGGTCTCGGACCGGACCCTGGAGCTGATCACCAGCGGGGGTCTGCCCAAGGGCGACGCCTTTGCCGTGGCCCGCCTGGCCGGCATCATGGCCGCCAAGCAGACCCCAGGGCTGATCCCCCTGTGCCATCCCCTGCCCCTGAGCTCGGTCCAGGTGGAGCTCAGCCCCGGCCAGGGTGAGGTGGTCATCGAGGCCACCGTGAGCACCACCGCCCAGACCGGAGTGGAGATGGAGGCCATGGTGGCCGCCTCTGTGGCGGCTCTGGCCCTTTATGATATGATCAAGTCGGTGGAACGCGCCGCCCGGATCGTCGAGGTGTGTCTGCTGGAGAAGAGCGGAGGCAAGAGCGGACACTTCCGGCGGGAGACCGCGGTGGATTGAGGCGTCCGCCAAGGGCGAGCCACCCGGCCCCACGGCCGGGAGACGGCCCCGCCAAGGAGTCTGGTCGATGGACGAGAAGAAGCTGGAATACTTTCGCAACCTGCTGCAGGAGAAGCTGGACGAACTTCTGGCCGAGGCCGAGCGGACCGTGGCGGGCATGACCGACGGCAAAGAGAACTTCCCCGACCCCACCGACCGAGCCGCCTTGGAGTCGGACCGCAACTTCCTGCTGCGCATCCGTGACCGCGAGCGCAAGCTGATCAACAAGATCCGGGAGGCCCTGGCCAGGATCGAGGACGGCACCTACGGCATCTGCGAGGAGTGCGGGGAGGAGATCGGCGAGAAGCGCCTGGAGGCCCGGCCGGTCACCACCCTGTGCTTCGAGTGCAAGAAACGCCAGGAGGCCATGGAAAAGGCCCGCGGCCTCTAGGGCCGCTATCCCCGCCCCCGTCCGGGCCTCGAGGCGCGCCCCAAGACGGGGGCCTGCGCGGGCGGATGGGACATGTTCCAGAAACGGCTGCAATTCTTCCGGTCCATCCTCTACATCTGTGACCTGGTGATGGTGGCCGTCTGCTGGCTGGCGGCCTATTTCGTCCGCTTCCACGCCCCCATCGTGCCGGTCACCAAAGGGGTCCCGGACCTGAAGCTGTACCTGGCCCTGCTGGCCCTGGTGCTGGTGGTGTTCGCGGTGGTGTTCCAGGCCGCCGGCGGACTCTACCGCCGCCCCTGGGCCCGGATCACCCAGTTGGTCTGGCCCGCCATCCAGTCGGCCACCCTGGGGGTGTTGGTCTCCATCGCCATCAGTTGGTTCCTCAAACCCTACGAGTTCAGCCGTCTGGTCTTCGCCCATTTCTACGTCTTCCTCATCGTGGGCCTGCTGGCCTACCGGCCGCTGTTGCGCCGTCTGTGGCAGCGCCTGCTGCCGGGCTATGCCGGCGAGCGGGTGCTGATCGTGGGGGCCGAGGAGCTGGGCCGCATGGTGGCGGAGAAGATCCAACGCCAACCCGTCCTGGGGCTCACCCTGGTGGGCTTTCTGGCCTCCCGCCCCGAACAGGTGGGCCGGCGCATCGACGGCCTGCCCGTGCTGGGCCTGGACACCGAGATCAAGCGGGTGCTGGAGGAGGAACGCATCAACCTGGTGATCGTGGCCCTGCCCCTGGAGGCCCACGACCGCATCCAGCAGGTGATGCAGGAGGTGGCCGAGGAGATGGTGGACGTGCAGGTGGTGCCGGACCTGTTCCGCTACATCAGCCTGCGCGGCACCGTGGAGGAGCTGGACGGCCTGCCCATCATCGGCCTGCGCGGCTCGCCCCTGGAGGGCTGGAACCGGGTGCTCAAGCGGGGGGTGGACCTGGTGGGCGCGGTGGTGGGCATAATCGTCTTCGCCCCGGTGATGCTGGCCCTGGCCGTGGCGGTCAAGCTGTCCTCGCCGGGGCCGGTGCTCTACCGCCAGCGGCGCATGGGCCTGGACGGGCGGGTGTTCGACATGCTCAAGTTCCGCAGCATGTACGTGGACGCCGAGGCCGAGTGCGGGCCGGTGTGGGCCTGCAAGGACGACCCCCGCTGCACCCGGGTGGGGGCCTTCATGCGCCGCACCAGCCTGGACGAGTTGCCCCAGCTGTTCAACGTGCTCAAGGGCGACATGAGCCTGGTGGGCCCGCGGCCGGAGAGGCCCGAGTTCATCACCGAGTTCAAGCGCAGGGTGCCCCGCTACATGCTGCGCCACAAGATGAAGGCCGGCATCACCGGCTGGGCCCAGATCAACGGCTGGCGCGGCAACACCAGCCTGGAACGCCGCATCGAGCACGACCTGTACTACATCGAGAACTGGTCCCTGGCCCTGGACTTCAAGATCATGGCCCTCACCCTGGTCAAGGGCTTCGTCCACCCCCACGCCTATTGATCCCGCCTGTGATTACCTTTTGCCTTCCCTGTGATTTGCGGTATTACTAGGGCGGCCGCCCCATGAAGGGGCCCGGCCGCGAGC
This sequence comes from Desulfarculaceae bacterium JdFR-95, assembly GCA_002011835.1. Lineage (GTDB taxonomy): Bacteria > Desulfobacterota > Desulfarculia > Desulfarculales > Desulfarculaceae > Desulfocarbo. The sequence goes on from MTPE01000412.1 coordinate 4,135, forward strand.
TTGAGCAGGGGAGCAGCCCGGATCCGTGCACGCCAGCCGACGCAACATATTCCTGCGCCACCTGGAGGAGTTGTGGCGCCACCGCAGCCTGGTGGCGGCCCTGGCCGGCCGCGAGCTGAAAGGACGCTACCGCGGCTCGGTGCTGGGTTTCCTGTGGACCTTCCTGAACCCGCTTCTGTTGCTGTCGGTCTATGCCCTGGTGTTCTCGGTGTACTTCCGGGTGCAGATGGAGCACTACGCGGTGTTCATGTTCACCGGCCTGCTGCCCTGGATATTCTTCTCCCAGGCCCTGATGGAGGGCACCGGCGCCATCAGCGACGGCGGCAGCCTGGTGACGCGGGTTTTGTTCCCCCAGCAGGTGTTGCCCGTGGTCAAGGTGGTGGCCAACCTGGTGAACTACCTCTTGTCCCTGCCCATCCTGGTGGGGTTCATGCTGGCCTCGGGGGTGGTGCCCACCTGGTACATGGTGGCCTTCCTGCCCGTGGTGGCGGTGCACCTTCTGTTCACCACCGGCCTGGTGCTCTTTCTCACCACGGCCAACGTCTTCATGCGAGACACTCGCCACATCCTGGGCAACCTGCTCACCCTGTGGTTCTTCCTCACTCCGGTGCTTTACCCTCTTACCCAGGTGCCGGCGCCCTACCGCTTCCTGGTCTACCTCAACCCCGCGGCCATCTTCACCCTGGCCTATCACGACCTGTTTTTCTGGGGACGCTGGCCGCGCTGGGACCTGTTGGGCCTGATGCTGGTCTTCAGTCTGGTGCTATTGGCCCTGGGCATCTGGGTCTTCGAACACTACAAGGAGTACTTCGCCGAGAAGATATGAGCGAGCAGGCGGCCATAGAGGTGCGGGGGCTCACCAAGCGGTTCCGCCGCGAGATGATCCGCCGCGACTACACCACCTGGAAGACGCTTATCATCCGGCCCTTCCAGCGCCGGCGCACCAGCGACTGGGTCACGGTGCTGAAGGACATAGACCTCACCGTGCCCAAGGGCAGCACCCTGGCCATCATCGGCCAGAACGGCTCGGGCAAGTCCACCCTGCTCAAGATCCTGGCCGGCATCTACAAGGCCGATGCGGGAGAGGTGATAGTACGCGGCCGGGTGGCCAGCCTGATCGAGCTGGGGGCCGGCTTCCACCCCGAGTTCACCGGCCGCGAGAACATCTACCTCAACGGCACCATCCTGGGCCTGAGCAAGCGGGAGATCAACCGCCGCCTGGAGCGCATCATCCGCTTCTCCGGCCTGGGNGACTACATCGANGCGCCGGTGCGCACCTACTCCAGCGGCATGTACGTGCGCCTGGGCTTCTCGGTGGCGGTCAACGTGGACCCCGACGTGCTGTTGGTGGACGAGGTGCTGGCCGTAGGCGACGAGGCCTTCGCCCACAAGTGCGAGGACCAGATCCACCGCTTTCGCAACGCGGGCAAGACCATCTGCCTGGTCACCCACGACATGGGCGCGGTGGAGAAGTACGCCGACGAGGTGGTGTGGCTGGACGGAGGGCGGGTGGCGGCCCGGGGAGAGCCGCGGCAGGTCATCGACGCCTACCGCCAGAAGGTGGCCCGCGAGGAAGACGCCATCCGCCGCGAGGAGGAGGCCCAGGAACGGGAAGAGCGCCTGGCCCAAGAGCGCTGGGGCGACCAGAGCGTGGTCATCGAGGAAGTGCGCATCTTGGACCACCAGGGCCGGCGCCGCAGCGTGTTCCAGAGCGGCGAGGGCCTCACGGTGGAGATGGACTACCGCATGGTCCGTCCCACCCAGGACCTGGTGTTCGGCGTGGCCCTGGTCACCGCCGGCGGGATCATACTCTACGGCAGCAACACCCACATTGACCGCCACCCCATCGAAGACCCGCCCCCCGCGGGCACCATGACCTGCCACTTCTCGCGCCTGGAGCTGGTGCAAGGCACCTACTACCTGGACGTGGCCGCCCACGCCCGCGACGGCCGGGCCTACGACTACATCAAGCGGGTGGCCTCCTTCGCGGTGCGCAGCGGCGCGGGCGACGAGGGCATCTACCGCCCACCCCACCGCTGGGAGCTGCACCCCCGCGACTAGGGAGGAGCCATGAGCCGAGAGCAGAACAGAGACTCCGCCCCCAACCCACCCGACGTGGCCCAGTTGTTGTCCGAGGTGGAACGGGCGGTGGAGGAGAAGAAGGCCGCCGGCCTCTATGACCCACAGGAGCTGCGCCGGGTGGAGGAGGCCGCGGTGGAGATGGTGCAGGCCCGCGAGGACGGGGCCGAGGCCGAGCTCGCCCTGCGCCACGCCCAACTGCAGCAGCTCTGGGACGCCAAGGTCTGCGGGGTCACCACCCACCGGACCGGCCTGCCCGCCCGCCTCATCCTGGGCGCCAAGCGCCTGGTGCACCGCCTCAGCC
>MTPE01000242.1 GCA_002011835.1 Desulfarculaceae bacterium JdFR-95
GGGGGGGGGGGGGGGGGGGGGGGGGTAGGTATGACAAGCGCGGAGAGACCGGGGTTGGTCCTGGTGGACGACGAACAGGCCATCGCCGAGCTGTTCGCGGCTTGGCTGGACCGTTCCTTCCGCGTGGCCACCTTCACCCGTCCCCGGGAGGCCCTGGACTACCTGCAGCGGGAGGAGGCCGCGGTGCTGGTCACCGACTTGGCCATGCCCGAGATGAGCGGTCTGGAATTGATCTCCCGGGCGCGGCGCCTGCAGCCCAACCTGCGCGCCCTGCTCATCAGCGGCATGGTGTTCACCCTGGACCGGGAGCAGACCGCCCAGGCTCTGGAACAGGTAGACATGGTGCTGTGCAAGCCGGTGCATCCCCAGGAGCTGGAGGAGTGCTGTCGGCGGCTGGCAGGCGGTGGCAAGCCGGACAAGTCGAGTCCTGAAGGCGGTGCCTGAGGGTGGGGAGTGGGCGCGGCTGTTGCCTTGACCTGGCCCGGGCAGGGCCGCTATGCTGAAGTATAAGCCATTTGGCGTCCTTAGCCGGTCCTGCCCTTCACGTGAGGATGCCGGGAGACTTTTCTCATGCCGCCCCGCATGACCGTCACCTTCCGCACCAAGGCCTACAATCAGGGTCAGACCATCTTCAGCGAAGGCCAGGACGGNTCCTACGCCTGCATCATCCACTCCGGGCGGGTGGGGGTGTTCAAGGACGTGGGCGGGGAACAGGTGCAGTTGGCGGTGCTGGAGCGGGGCGAGGTGTTCGGAGAGATGGCCCTGGTGGCCGACGAGAAGCGTACCGCCACGGTGGTGGCCCTGGAGTACACCGAGGTGGTGATCGTGGACCGCCACCGTCTGCAGCAGGCCCTGGAGGCATCCTACCCCCTGGTGCAGGCCCTGGTGCGGGGGCTGGTGCAGCGCCTGGCCCAGACCACGGCCATGGTGCGCAAACAGGCCCAGCAGAGCGACAAGCTCAAGGCTCTGGTCTACCTGCTGCAGGCCTGGATCGAGTCGGTGCCCACCGACCGCAGCGGGGGCATGAGCCTGCCGGTGGCCAAGCTCATGGAGTTCGGCAAGGCCGCCTTGCGCCTGCCCCCCAGCGAGATGGAGGGCCTGCTGCGCGAACTCAAGGAGGCGGGCGTGCTGGAGCTGACCAGCACCAGCCGGGGACGCCAGGTGGTCCTGGAGCGACCGGCTCAGCTCCTCCACCAGGCGGGCCAGGTGATCAAGCAGCTCGCCGAGCAAGAGAGAGAGGCCGCCGAGCAGACCCCCGCACCACCTCCCCCCTCCCAGGACGAGACCCAGACCCCACCCCAGGAGAACTACATCGACATCTACGAGCTCTCCCGCGAGGCCGGTCTGGCGCCCCACCAGCTTCTGGAGCGCCTGGCCCGAGGCGAGGGCCCCGAGTCCATGGTGTTCTTCTCCCGCCAGGAGGCCCTGTCCTGGGCGGCGCGGTTGCGCTTCGCCCCCCAGGGTCCCGCGCCGACGGCCGAGATGGAGCTGGACCGCCGGGACCAGGCCCCGCCGGCGGAGCAGATGCCGCCGGTGTCCCTGGAGGCCCTGCTCATGGCCGACGCCCCCCTGCTGCAGCGTTCCCTGGCCGCCATCGGCGCGGGAAAGGTGGCCGCGCTGGTGGGCCGGGCCAGTGAACGGGCCCGCAAGGTCATCCTGGACAACCTGAGCCCCTCCCTCAGGAAAGAGCTGGCCGCCATGGGCCGCCTGCCCCGGGTATCCCAGGATCGCTTCCGCCAGGCGGTGAACGCCCTGGCCGCGCAGATAAAACGCCACCACCAGGCCCAGGACGATGTCCCGGCGGCAGAGGCTGCCTCTCCTGCGGACCCGCGCCGTCCTCCCCGGGACCGACCGGCCGATGCCCCCTCCGAGGACGAGGAGGACTGGGACTTCAACCTGGGGTTCTGAAAAAACCAGGATCGGTACGGCGCCGTCGTGGCCTTGACCGCGCAGGCGGTGCCTCTCCATTATAAGCGAAGCGTTTGTCGATTACCCTCGCCGCGCGGGCTTCACAGGTAGTGGCAGGCGACGTGGTGGNCCAGGGCCACGGCCTGCCAGGGCGGGGCCTGGCGGGCGCAGCGGGTGCGCCGGGCCCGGGCGCAGCGGCGGTAGAAGGNGCAGCCGGTGGTGTCCACCGCCGGGCGNTCGGCCTTGAGCAGGGTGTCGAAGCGGGGGATGTCCTCCCCTCGGCCGAAGCGGGGCGTGGCGTCCAAGAGAGCCTGGGTGTAGGGGTGGCGGGGCCGGTGGATCACCTCCTCGGCCGGGCCCAGCTCCATGAGGCGGCCGCGGTAGATCACGGCGATGCGGTCGCACAGATAGCGGGCCGCGGCCAGGCTGTGGGTGATGAACACGATGGTGGTGCCCAGGCGCCGGCGCAGGTCCTCCAGCAGGGCGAAGATCTGGGCCGAGTAGGAGGCGTCGAGCATGCTGGTGGGCTCGTCCGCCACCAGACAGGTGGGCTCCAGGATCATGGCCCGGGCGATGGCCGCGCGCTGGCGCTGGCCGCCGGAGAGCTGGTGGGGGAAGCGCCAGGCCAGGCGCCGGGGCAGGCCCACCGCCTCCAGGGCGGCCAGGGCCATCTCCTGGCGCTGGTGCCCCCGGCCCAGGCCCTGGGTGGCCAGGGGCTCGGCCACGCTGTCCAGGATGGTGAGCTGGGGGTTGAAGGATTGGTAGGGGTCCTGGAACACCATCTGCACCCGGCGGCGGAAGCGGCGCAGGTCCCGTCCCCGCAGAGCACTTACTTCGGTGTCCTCCAGCACGATGCGTCCCGCCTCGGGCCGCTCCAGGCCCACGATCAGGCGGCCGGCGGTGGTCTTGCCGCTGCCGCTCTCCCCCACCAGGCCGAACACCTCGCCTCGCCGCACCGCGAAGGACACCCGGTCCAGGGCCACCACCCGTCGTTTGCCCTCCCGCCACAGACGGCCGCGGGTCTGATAGACCTTGGTCACCTCCTCCAGGCGCAGTATGGTATCGCCGCCGGTCATACGCGCTTGCCTCAACACTGGTCGCACAGCACGAAGTGGGTGGGGCTGATCTGGTGCCAGTGGGGCGGGGTGAGACGGCAGGTGCCGTGGGGCCGCGCGCAGCGGGGACAGAAGCGGCAGCCGGGGATGGTCCCCACCAGGTCGGGCGGCTCGCCGGGGATGGCCTTCAGCTCGCGGCGCGGGCCGGCCAGGGTAGGGTAGGAGGCCAACAGGGCCTGGGTGTAGGGGTGGCGGGGGTCGTGGAACACCTCGGCGGTGGTGCCGCGCTCCACCAACTGGCCGGCGTACATCACCCCGATCTGGTCGCACACCTCGGCCACGATGGATATGTCGTGGCTGATGAACACGATGCCGATGTCGAACTCCTGCTGCAGGTTTCTGGTCTCCTCCAGGATCTGGGCCTGGACGATCACGTCCAGGGCGGTGGTGGGTTCGTCGGCCACGATCAGTTTGGGGTTGAGGGCCAGGGCCATGGCGATCACCGCCCGCTGGCGCATGCCCCCGGAGAACTGGTGGGGGTAGTCGTCCATACGCGCCGGGGGCAGGCCCACCAGTTGGAACAGGCCCTCCACCTGGGCCCGGGCCTCGGCCTTGCTCACCTGGGGCCGGTGGGTGCGGATGGCCTCCACGANCTGGTCNCCCACCCGGTGTACCGGGTTCAGGGCGTTCATGGCCCCCTGGAAGATCATGGCCACCTCGGCCCAGCGCACCCGGCGCAGCTCCTCCTCACTCAGGGCGGTCAGCTCGCGGCCCTCCAGCAGGATGCGCCCGGCGGTGACGCGGCCGTTGGGGGGCAGCAGCCCCATCAGGGCCAGGCCGATGGTGGTCTTGCCGCAGCCGCTCTCGCCCACCAGGCCCAGGCTGTGGCCCGCGGCCAGGCTGAAGCTCACGTCTTCCACCGCGCGCAACTCTCCCCGGGCGGTGCGGTAGGCGATGCTCAGGCCCTCCACCTGGAGCAGGGGTCGCTCCGGCTGGCGGCTCTGGGCGGCGGTGTCTGCGGCCGGGGTCACGCTCTGTCTCCTCAGCCGGCCTGGGTCTCGTCGCGCAGGCGCGGATCCAGCACCTCGTCCATGGCCCGGCCCAGCATGTAGAAGGCCAGGGTGATGAGCGAGATGCAGATGCCCGGCGGCAGCAGCCACCAGGGCGCGCGGAACATGTGGCCGGTCTTCCACACCCACTGCAGCATCATGCCCCAGCTCACCGTGCCCGGGTCGCCGAAGCCCAGAAAGGCCAGGGCGGCCTCGATCACGATGGCCGAGGTCACGCGGAAGGTCATGTAGAGGAAGGCCAGGGGCAGCACGTTGGGCAGGATGTGGCGGAACACGATGCGCAGGTGCGAGGCCCCCGCCACCCGGGCGGCGTCGATGAAGGGCCGCTGTTTCAGGCTCAGGGTCTGGGCCCGGATCACCCGCGACACCCCCGGCCAGCGGAACAGGGCGATCATGAGCACGATGGTCCAGATGTTGAGCCGGCCGAACAGGGCCGCCAGCATCAACACCACCAGCAGGGTGGGCATCACCATGATCATGTCCGCCAGGCGCATGAGCAGGTGGTCCACCACCCCGCCGGCGTAGCCCGCGGTCATGCCCACGCTCACCCCCAGCACGATGGCCATGAAAGCAGCCGACACCCCCACCAGGAAGGCCACCCGCGCCCCGGCCAACAACTGGCTGAGGATGTCGCGGCCCATGAAGTCGGTGCCCAGCCAGTGGCGCCAGGAGGGCCCCACGCTGTGCAGCACCTGGGGGTCCACCCCGGTCATGGGGTGGTACATGGGGTCGATGGCCGGCGGCAGGTAGGAGCACAGGGCCATGAGTGCGAACAAGCCCAGCAGCACCATGCCGATGCGGCCCAACAGGTTGCCCCGGAACACCCGCCAGCCCTCGGCCAGGCGCTGGCGCCAGGGCGAGGGGGGCGGGGGCGCGGGCTCGCCCTCCGGTTCAGTAGCGTATGCGAGGGTCCAGGTAGGCATACAACACGTCCACGATCAGGTTGGAGAGCAACACCACGGTGGCGATGAGCAGGAAGGCGGCCTGGGCCAGGGGGTAGTCGTTCTGGCTCACCGCCAGCACCAGCTCCCGCCCGATGCCCGGCCAGGAGAACACGGTCTCGGTCAGGGCCCCGCCGTTGATGGAAAACGCCAGCGACAACCCCACGCTGGTCACCACGGGCAGGGCCGCATTGGGCGCGGCGTGGTGGTTGCGGATCACCTTCTGGGGCAGGCCCTTGGCCCGGGCGGTGAGGATGTAGTCCTCCTTGAGGGTGTCCAGCATGGCGCTGCGCATGATGAGCAGGTAGCTGCCGAAGTGCATGATGAACAAAGTGGCCAGGGGCAGGACCATGTGCCAGGCCACGTCCACCACCCGCGCCCACACCCCGGCCTGGGGGTCCAGCCACACCTCCGGGCTGATCATGCCCGTGATGGGGAACAGCCCCAGGTGGTAGGCGAACACCCATACCATGAGCAGCGCCACCCAGGGCAGGAACAAGGTGTGGGTCACCAGGGCCAGTATGGTCAGCGCGGTGTCGCTCCAGCGGCCTTGATACCAGGCCGCGATCTTGCCCCAGCTCACCCCCACCAGGGCCGAGAGCACCACCGCAGTGGTGAACAGAAGCACCGTGTTGGGCAGCCGCTCCCAGATCACCTCGGCCACCGGCCGGCCGTAGTGGAAGGAATAGCCGAAGTTGCCGGTGAAGAAGTTCTTGAGATAGAGCAGGTATTGGGTGGTCAAGGGCTGGTCCAGGCCCAATTGGCGGATCAGGTGCGCCGCCTCCTCGGGGGTGAGGTTGGGGTCCACCAGGCGCGAGACCGGGTCCCCCGGGGCCAGGCGGAACAGCACGAACAGCACGGTGAGGATCAGAAACAGGATCACCACCACCTGGGCCAGTCGGGCCAGCACGAAGCGTCTCATGGTTGGCTCTCCCCCACGGCGCGGATGGAGCAGAAGGACCACAGGTTGCCGATCCCCCCCAGGGCGGGCACCCAGCCGCGGAAGCGGTCGCGGCGCACACCCTCCAGCACCAGGGGGTTGTACAGGGGCAGGTAGGGCACGTCGCGCATGATCAGCTCCTGCATGCGCAGGACCAGGCGCCGGCGTTGGGTCGGGTCCATGGCCGCGTCCGAGGCCTCGGCCAGGCGGTCGAAGTCCGGGTTGCGGTAGCCGCTCAGGTTCCAGCCCCGCGGCCGGTCCCCCCGGGAGTGGAAGAAGGCCCGCAGGTAGGCCGGGTCCAGGGAGAGCTTGCCGTAGCCCAGCACGAAGCAGGCGAAGTCGTGCCGCACCTTGATGCGCTCGATCAGGGCCCCGAAGGCCATGGGCCGGGCGTAGGCGGGGATGCCCACTGCGCGCAGCCACTCCTGGATCATCTGGCCGCTCATGGCCCGGTGGGGGTCGTAGTCCGCCGGCGGGGTGAGGATGGCGAACTCCGCCACCGG
>MTPE01000244.1 GCA_002011835.1 Desulfarculaceae bacterium JdFR-95
GGGACGCGGGCGGGCCTGCCCCTCTCATGCCTCCAGCTTGCGGCGCTCCTCGTCGCGCATCTCGCGCCGCAGCATCTTGCCCACCTTGGACTTGGGCAGCATGTCGCGGAACTCGATGTAGTGGGGCACCTTGTAGGGGGCCAGGCGCTCGCGGCACCACTTGATGAGCTCGAAGCTGCTCACCCCCCGCACGTCGCTCTTGGGCACCACGAAGGCCTTGATGCGCTCGCCCACCTTGGGGTCGGGCACGCCCACGGCACAGGCGGCGATCACCGCGGGGTGTTCCTGCAGCACCCGCTCGATCTCGGCCGCGGCCACGCGGTAGCCCTTGTGCTTGATCATGTCCACCGAGCGGTCCAGGAAGTAGAACCAGCCGTCNTGGTCCTGGCGCACGATGTCGCGCGTGCGGTACCAGCGCTGGCNGTCGATCTCCAGGAAGGACTGGGCGGTCTCCTGGGGCTTGTTCCAATAGCCGGTCACCCCGTGGGGCATCAGGCCCAAGAGCTCGCCCGGCTGACCGGGGGGTACGGGCTCCAGGGTCTCGGGGTCCACCAGGCGCACCCGGCTGCCCCGGGTGAGGCGGCCGATGGAGCCCAGGGGGGGTTCGCCGTGGTGGGCGTAGGACAGGGTGATGGCCCCGCAGAACTCGGTGGCGCCGTAGCCCTGATAGAGGGGGATGCCGAAGCGCTCCTTCCAGCGCCGCGCCACCTCCACGGGAAGGGCGTCGCCGCCCACCCCGCAGTAGCGCAGGGAGGACAGGTCGTAGTGGTCCAGGCGGTCGTGCTCCAGGATCATGCGGTAGAGGGCGGGCACCGCGAACAGGTTGGTGGCGCGGTAGCGCTGGATCTGGTGGAACATGCCGTCCAGCACCACCCGGGGCAGGAGGATCACCGGCTCGCCCAGGACCAGCAGGGGCGTCATGGCGTCCATCTGGCCGATGACGTGGTACAGGGGCGCGGCCAGGGCGGTCACCGCCTGGCCCGGCGGCACCACACCCAGAGAGGCGCGGCGCCACTCCCCCAGGTTGTGCAGGTACAGCCCCACCGGCAGGGGCACGCCCTTGGGGAAGCCGGTGGTGCCGCCGGTGTAGAGGATCATGGCCACGGTATCCGGGCCGGGGGGAGAGAACGGCGGCGGGCTTTGACCCCGGGCCTGGCGGAGCAGGCGGGTGAAGGGCTGCACCCCGGGGTGGTCGGGCATGCGCCCCCGGGGCACCCTCTCCAGGCTGCGGGCGATCAGTCGTTTCCAGGCCGGCACCAGGTCCAGCATGTTGGTGACCACGGCCCGCTGGAAGGGGGTCTGGTCCCAGACCTCGGCCACGTAGTTGAAGTTGCTGTCCATACACACTATGGTCTCAGCGCCGCTGTCGTTGGCCAGGTAGCGCAGGTCGTGAGCGCCGTAGACCGGGGCCACGGGAACTCCCACCGCGCCCAGACGCTGCAGGGCCAGCCAGGCGATGACGGTCTGGGGGATGTTGTAGGTGTAGAGGATCACCCGGTCGCCGGCGGAGACCCCCAGCCCGGCCAGGCCCGCGGCCAGGGCGGTGACCAGGCGGTGCAGCTCCTGGAAGGAGAAGCACTGGCCCAGGTAGTACAGGGCCGGGGCCCGGGGCTTGGCCTGGGCGTTGGCGGCGAAGGCGCCGTAGATGCTCTGGGCGGGGAGCTGGATGTCCATGCTGCCCTCCTCGCTCACAGCCCCAGGTAGGCCGACTTGACCTCNGGGTTGTCCACCAGCTCNTGGCGGGTGCCGGCGAAGACCAGGTTNCCGTTTTCGATCACGTAGCCGCGGTGGATGATGGGCATCAGGGGCCGGGCGAACTGCTCCGAGACCAGCACCGTGATGCCCTGGCGGGCGATCTCCTTTATGGCCCGGGCCAGGTCGGCCTGGAGCAGAGGGCTCAGGCCCAGGAGGGGCTCGTCCATGAGCAGCAGGCGGGGGCTGGCCATGAGGGCGATGCCGATGGCCAGCATCTGCTGCTCGCCGCCGGAGAGCAGCCCGGCCTTGCGGCGGCGCAACTGCTCCAGGCGGGGGAATATGCGGTAGACGCGGCGGATGTTCTGCCGCACCTCGCGCCAGGGGCGCAGGTAGCCGGCGATCTTGAGGTTCTCCAGTACGTCGCTGTCGCGGAACACGGGGTGGCGCTCCTGGCTGAGCACCATACCCATCCGCACCCGCTCACTGGGCTTGAGCGTGGAGATGTCGCGCCCCTGGAAGACCACCCGACCCATGACCGTGATGCGTTCTCCCCCGCGGCGCGCCTCCTTCTTCTTCAGGTCCAGGATCAGGCCGCTCAGGGTGTTCATGAGGGTGGTCTTGCCCGCGCTGTTGGAGCCCAGCACGGCCACGATCTCGCCCGGGTAGACCGTGAGGCTGAAGTCGTTCAGGGCGATGGCGTTCTCGTAGAACACCAGCAGGTTGTGGGCCTCGAGCAGAGGAGTCTTGTCCGGGGTCACCCTGTCGCCCTCCTTCAGGAGTAGTCCATCTCCACCTCCACCCCCAGGTAGGCCTTCTTGACCTCGGGGCTTTCCATGACCTGCTCGGGGGAGCCCTCGGCGATCTTGCGGCCGAAGTTGAGCACCACCACCCGGTCCACCACCCGGAACAACTCGCGCAGGCGGTGTTCGATCATCACGATGGTGAGCCCGCCCTGGTTGAGCTTCTCGATCAGGGGCAGCACCCCGGCCACCTCGGCCATGGACATGCCGGAGAACAGCTCGTCCAGGATGAGCANCTCCGGCCGCAGGGCCAGGGCGCGGGCCAGGTCNAGGCGCTTGAGGTAGCCGTGGGGCAGGCTGCCGGCGGTCTTGTAGGGCACCTGGGAGTCGCGCTCGAAGCCCATGTCGTCCAACAGGTCGATGGCCATCTCGTCCCGCTCGCCGTAGCGCCCCCCGCGCAGGCGGCGCACCCGGGGCGAGGACAGGGGGATGATCAGGTTCTTGTAGGCGGGCAGGTTGTAGAACAGGCGCACCATCTGGAAGGTGCGCGCCAGGCCCAGCTCGGCGATGCGGTAGGGNGGCTTGCCGGTGATGTCGCGGCCCTGGAACCTCACCCGGCCCGCGTCCGGGCGCACGAAGCCGGTGATGAGGTTGACCAGGGTGGTCTTGCCCGCGCCGTTGGGCCCGATGATGCCCAGGAAGTCNCCCGGCTGCAGGGTGAGGTNCACCCCCTCCACCGCGGTCACCCCGCCGAAGGACTTGCTCAGCCCNNTCACCTCCAGGATCGGCGCGGACACCTCTAGCCCACCTCCTCCAGGGTCTCGAACTGGTGATACTTGCGCTCCAGGAAGCGGAAGATGCCTTCGGGCAGGGCCACGATGCTGACGATNAGGATCACGCAGTAGATGGCGATNCGCAGCCCGCCCAGCTCGCGCAGGGCNTCGGACAGGGGCACCAGGATGGCCGCGCCCAGGGCCGCGCCGGCGAACCCTCCCGGCCCGCCCAGGGCNGCGGCGGCCACGGGCAGNATGGAGTAGTCCAGGGCGAAGCCGGAGTAGCCCACGAACTGGAAGTAGTGGGTCATGAAGGCNCCGGCNAAGGCGCCGATGGCCCCGCCCAGGAACAGGGCCTGCACCTTGCGCCAGAAGATGTTTATGCCCGCGCTCATCACCGCACGGTCGTCGTCACGGATGGCGCGCAGCACCAGGCCGTAGTCCGAGTTGATCATGCGCCGCAGGCCGAACAGGCAGACCAACACCGCCACCACCAGCAGGTAGTCGGCCAGCAACTCGTGGCGGAAGGGGGCGATGGGCGAAAGCCCGTGGGTGCCGCCCAGCAGGCCCGTGGTCTGGATGCCCTCCTTGAGCAGGATGGGCAGCAGCAGGGTGATGATGGCGAAGTACACCCCGCGCAGGCGCACCACCGGCGCCAACAAAGCGGCGCAGATGGCCCCCCCGGCCAGGGTGGCCACGGGGATGGTGACCGCCACCGGCAGGTGCCAGTAGTAGTTGAGCGCCCCGGCCAGATAGGCCCCCACCCCGAAGAACAGGGCCTGGCCCAAGGAGAACAGGCCGCAGGCGGCCAACAGGTCCCAGCTCAGGGCCAGCAGGCCGTAGATGCAGGCGTAGATCAGCACCTTGCCGTAGTAGCCCGGCAGCACCAGGGGCAGCAGCAGGAGCACCATAGCGGGCAGGAAGCGCGGCGCCAGGACGTAGAGGATGTCGCCCGGGGCGGCGATGACGAAGATGGAGTCGGTGCGGGCCTTGATGCCCCGATCCAGGCGTTTGCGGCGGTAGGCGGTGCTCACACCCTCTCCTCCAGCTCCTTGAAGCGGCCGAACAGCCCGGAGGGCCGGATCACCAGCACCAGCACGATGGCGGCCAGGGGCACGATGACCATCCACTTGGGGCCGATGAGGTTGGCGGCCAGGTGTTGTCCGAAGCCCAGGATGAAGCTGGCCACCACCATGCCCCAGGTGCTCTCCAGGCCGCCGATGATGGCCACGGCCAGGGCGTAGATCAGCACTCGGGTGCCGATGGTGGCCTCCATCATGCCCAGGGGCAGCACCACCACCGCGGCCACCCCGGCCAGGGCCGAGCCCATGGCCAGGGCCAGGGAGCCGATCCAGTCGGACTCGATGCCCACGGACAGGGCGGTGCGCTCGTTCTGGGCCATCCCGCGGAAGGCCAGGCCGATCTTGGTGTGGTGCACGAACAGGTACAGGGCCACCACCAGGGCCACCCCCACCGCCACCACCAACAGGCGCTGGGCGTCCACGAAGGTGCCGCCGATCTCCAGGCCGGGCAGGTCCACCACCGGCAGGCTGTAGCGGATACCGTAGAAACCCAGCCAGGTGAGGAACTCCAGGATGGCCACCCCGGCGGCGAAGGTCACCACCAGCTCGGCCAGGGCGATGCCCCGCACCCGCAGCAAGAGCCCCCAGTACATGGCGAAGCCCATCAGCCCCGCCAGAACCACCGCCACCGGCGCCGCGGCCCAGAAGGGCAACCCCAGGTGGTGCATCAGGTTCCAGGCGGCGAAGCCGGTGAGCACGTAGAGGGCGCCGTGGGTGAAGTTGGCGATGCCGCTGATGCCGTAGGTGAGGCTGAAACCCACGGCGAACAGGGCCAGCTTCACGCTGTCCACGATGGCGTAGACCAACAAGTACATCGACTCGGCCTTGCTTCTTCGTCTGCGGCGGTCCGGCGCCGCCTCTCCTCCGGGGTCCCTCCAGGGGAAGGACCTGGGGGCCTTCTCCCGTGTCTTGGTTCGACCTGCGCGAGCAGGCGGGTGCGTATGTCCGGCCCCGTGGCGGAGCAGGACGCCCCGCCACGGGGCCGGAGGAAGTCGGGACCTACTTCTTCATCCACGGCGGCAGCTTGATCTTGCCTTCGGCCAGGAAGGAAGGATAGACCGGCACCCGCACCAGTTTGCCGTCCTTCTTCTGCCACTGGAACACCACACTCACTCCGGTCTGCTTGGGGTCCTTGTGGCCGAAGACGGTGATGTGCTTGTCGTTGAACCGCAGGCGGCCGGTCACGCCCTGGTAGTCGGTCTTCTCCAGGGCGGCCACGATCTTGTCCGGGTCCAGGCTGCCGGCGCGTTCGATGGCGTCCTTGAGGATGAACACCGCGTCGTAGGCCGAGGACACCACTGCCGGCGCCTCGGGCAAGGTGCCGTACTTCTTCTTGAACTTGGCCAGGAACTCGCCGGTCTTGGGCAGCTTCTTCAGGGCCAGGGAGGCGCCCACGGGGAACTCCACCGTGACCGAGTATTCCACCCCCGGTCCCAGGGTCTTGGGGGCCTGGGGCGCGCCCAGGGGCGGCACGAAGCCCACCACCAGGGCCGGCACCTTCATGGCCGCGTACTGCTTGCAGAACACGCCCGCGCCCAGGGGCACGTCCCACACCATGGCGATCACCTGGGTGCGGGTGGCCTTGGCCTTGCTGAGCGCGGGGGAGAAGTCGGTGGCACCAGGCGCGTAGGCCTCGAAGCCCACCTCCTGCCAGCCGGTCTTCTTGCAGTGCTTACGCATCAGGCCGGCGAAGGCCTTGGCCCAGAGGGTGTCCTGGTAGATGAACAGCACCTTGTTCAGGCCGTACTGCTTCTTGAGGATGTCCAGGGCCGCGGCGATGTAGGAGGCCGGCACCAAGGCGTCGGTGGTGACCCGGAACATGTACTTGTACTTCTTGGGGTCCTTGGCGTACTTGGCCTGGAAACGCGGGCTCTGGGCGATGGTGTGCAGGTGGGGGACCTTGTATTTGGCGATGAGGTCCATGGAGGCGATGAGCACCTCGGAGCGGAAGGCCCCCACCACGATGGCGTCGGGCTTGTGGTCGGTGATGAGCTTCTCGTAGGCCATGAGGGCGTCATGCACCGGCGTACCAGGCTCCCCGCCCCGGGTGTCGGAGACCACCACCTTGAAGGGGCGTCGAGTGTTGCCCACCTTGACCCCGCCGGCGGCGTTGATCTCCTCCGCC
>MTPE01000387.1 GCA_002011835.1 Desulfarculaceae bacterium JdFR-95
CCCCGCCGGGGCATGCGCGGGGCGGGGCCGTGTTGCTGCTGCGAACGATGGAAGACAAGGAAAGGCTCCCCTGTCTTTGGCAAGGGGAGCCTTCCAGGGAATCGTGGTAGCGAAGGAGGGATTCGAACCCTCACTCCCGTGAAGGGAACCGGATTTTGAGTCCGGCGCGTCTGCCAGTTCCGCCACTTCGCCACGCTGTCAGAGACGGACGCCCGCGGTGGGGGCGGCTGGTATCTCAACTTATATGGCCACGGTGGCCTGCGGTCAAGTCCTTGGGGTGTGCTTGCCGGGGGAAGGGGTGACGGGTTATAAGGTAGAATCTCATTGACTGCGCAGGAGGTTTGCAGCGTGTCCCAGACCCAGACCATATTCGACCAGGACCAGGTAGGTGAGCTGGTGTCCAAGCTGGCGCGGGAGATCGCCGCTCGCCATCCAGTGGAGGACGAGCCTGCGTTGGTGGGCATTCGTACCGGGGGAGCGCACCTGGCCTGGCGCCTGCGGGAGGAACTGGCGGGTTTGTATGGGGGATACTTCCCCGACACGGGGGTGATAGACATCACGCTCTATCGGGACGACTGGACGCGTCTGCACCACCGGCCGCGGGTGGGGCGTACGGAGATCGGGTTTCCCCTGGAGGAGCGCATCGTGGTCCTGATCGACGACGTGCTCTACACCGGGCGCACGGTGCGGGCGGGTCTGGACGAGCTGATCGACTTCGGTCGGCCGCAACGTATCGAGCTGGCGGTGTTGATCGACCGGGGGCACCGGGAGCTGCCCATCCAGCCGGACTATGTGGGGGCGGTGGTGGAGACGCGGCGGGAAGAGGTGATCGACGTGTGCCTGCGCGAGGAGGGCTACGGGTCGGACGCGGTGGTGAGGCGGCTGCGCTAAAATCCCAGGAAGTCAATCTAATTAGGTGTATGAGCCTTCATTCATCTTGAGGGACCGGCCCACACAATCTCTTGACATCCGATCCCACGGAGTATACAAGAGTATGACCTCGGAGACGGGGGGGAAGGCCCGTTTCCTACTCGGTGTTTCTCCGATACCTAGAGAAATCAAGCAACCCGCCTACTGGTGAGGAGGCCATGGCAGCGAAGAAGCAGGTCACCGGTGCGGTGATGGTGGTCGGCGGCGGCATTGCGGGCATGCAGGCTGCCCTCGACTTGGCGGACAGTGGATACTTCGTCTATCTGGTGGAGCGCAGCTCGGCGATTGGTGGGGTGATGTCCCAGTTGGACAAGACCTTCCCCACCAATGACTGCGCGATGTGAATCATCTCGCCCAAACTGGTCGAGGTCGGCCGGCATACCAACATAGAGCTGCTTACCCTGTCCGAGGTGGTGGACATCCAGGGCGAGGAGGGCGACTTCACCGTCGAGGTGGTCAGCTATCCTCGCTACATCGACATGGACAAGTGCATCGCCTGCGGGGCCTGCGCCGAGAAGTGCCCCAAGAAGGTGCCCAACGAGTACAACCAGGGGCTGGACAAGCGCAAGGCCGCCCACGTGCGCTATGCCCAGGCGGTGCCCCTCAAATACTGCATCGACTCCACCAACTGCATCTACTTCCAGAAGGGCAAGTGTAAGGCCTGCCAGAAGTTCTGCCCCACCGGCGCGGTGGACTTCGAGCAGCAGGAGCAGCGCCGCCAGATCAAGGTGGGCTCCCTCATCCTGGCCGCGGGCTTCCGCGCCTTCGACCCCACGCCCTACATCGTCTATCAGTACGCCAAGTTCCCCAACGTGGTCACCGCCCTGGAGTTCGAGCGCATCCTGGCCGCCTCCGGGCCCTGGATGGGGCACCTGGTGCGGCCCGGGGACGAGAAGGAGCCCAAGCGCATCGCCTTCCTGCAGTGCGTGGGCTCGCGCGACCTCAACACCTGCGACCACCCCTACTGCTCCAGTGTCTGCTGCATGTACGCGCTCAAGGAGGCCACCATCGCCATGGAGCACGCCCACGGCGATCTGGAGGTCACCATCTTCTTCATGGACATGCGCACCTTCGGCAAGGACTTCGAGCGCTACTACGAGAAGGCCAAGGCCGCAGGGGTGAAGTTCGTGCGCAGCCGCGTGCATACCATCAGCCAGCTCCCCGACCAGTCGCTGCTCATCGAGTACGCCGGGGAGGACGGCTCGCCCCAGAGCGGCGAGTTCGATATGGTGGTGCTGAGCCACGGCCTGGAGATCCCGCCCACCACCGTGGAACTGGCCCAGAAACTGGGCGTGGAGCTGGGCGACCACTCCTTCGTCAAGACCAGCTCCTTCACCCCCGTGGCCACCAGCCGCCCCGGTATCTACGTCTGCGGTGCGCTGGCCGGGCCCAAGGACATCCCCATCTCGGTGATGGAGGCCAGCGCCGCGGCCTGCGCCGCCGCGGGCAAGCTGGCCAGCGCCCGGGGCACCCTGGTCAAGGAGAAAGAACTGCCCAAGCCCCTGGACGTGGCCGGCGACATGCCCCGCATCGGGGTGTTCGTGTGCTCCTGCGGAGTGAACATCGCCGGGGTGGTGGACGTGGAGGCCGTGGCTGAATACGCCCGCAGCCTGCCCTACGTGGCCTACGTGGAGAACAACCTGTTCACCTGCTCCCAGGACACCCAGGACAAGATGGCCGAGGTAATCAAGGAGCAGGGACTCAACCGCATCGTGGTGGCGGCCTGCACCCCGCGCACCCATGAGCCCCTGTTCCAGGAGACCCTGCAGAACGCTGGGCTCAACAAGTACCTCTTCGAGATGGCCAACATCCGCAACCAGGACTCCTGGGTGCACTCCGACGACCCCGAGGCCGCTACGGAAAAGGCCAAGGACCTGGTGCGCATGGCCGTGGCCAAGGCCGCCCTCCTCCAGCCCCTGGAGGAGGTGCGCCTGGACATCAACCCCGGCGCCCTGGTCATCGGCGGCGGCATCGCCGGCATGACCGCGGCCCTGGAGCTGGCCGGCCAGGGCTACCGTACCCACCTGGTGGAACGCGACCAGACCCTGGGCGGCAACGCCCGCAGCCTGCGCGTCACGGCCCAGGGAGAGGAAGTGGCCCCCTATCTGGAGAAGCTCATCGCCCGGGTGGAGGCCGAGCCCAACCTCACCGTCCACACCGGCGCCACCATCAAGGACGTGGACGGCTTCGTGGGCAACTTCAAGACCACCATCGCCACCGACTCCGGCGAGGAGGTGATCGAACACGGCGTGGCCATCATCGCCGTGGGCGCCGGCGAGTACAAACCCAACGAGTACCTCTACGGCCAGCACCCCAAGGTGATGACCCACCTGGAGATGGACGCCGCCATCATGGACGGCCAGCTCGACCCCACCCAGGTGGACAGCCTGGTGCTCATCCAGTGCGTGGGCTCCCGCGAGCCGGAGCGCCCCTACTGCTCCAAGGTGTGCTGCACCCACTCGGTGGAGACCGCCCTCTACTTCAAAGAGAAGAACCCCGACTGCCAGGTGGTGATCATCTACCGTGACATGCGCACCTACGGCGAGCGGGAGCTGCTCTACCGGCAGGCGCGGGAAAAGGGCGTGCTGTGCGTGCGCTACGAGCCCGAGGCCAAGCCCAGGGTGGAGGCCGACGGCGACAAGCTGAAGGTCACCGTGCGCGACCACGTCCTGGGCCGCGACTTGGTGATCTCCGCCGACCTGCTGGGACTGGCCAGCGCCATCGTCAGCCACCGGGCCGAAGACCTGGCCCAGATGTTCAAGGTGCCCCTGGACGAAGACGGCTGGTTCCTGGAGGCCCACCAGAAACTGCGCCCGGTGGACTTCGCCACCGACGGCGTGTTCATGTGCGGCCTGGCCCACTACCCCAAGCCTCTGGAAGAGGCCGTGGCCCAGGCCCAGGCCGCGGTGAGCCGCGCAGTCACGGTGCTGTCCCGCGACGAGATGTGGCTGTCTGGCACCGTGGCCTTCATCGACCAGCGCAAGTGCGTGGGCTGCGGCGTCTGCTGGACCGTATGCCCCTACCAGGCCATCACCCAGGACGAAAACGGCCTGGCCGTGGTCAACGAGGCCCTGTGCAAGGGCTGCGGCACCTGCGTGGCCTCCTGCCGCTCCGGTGCGCCCAACCTGCGCGGCTTCACCACCGCCGACATCATGGCCCAGATCGAGGCCATGTTCTAAACCACCGGCGGGGCCGACCGCGCAAGAGCCAGGCCGCCCGGCCACGGGGGCCGGCACAGGGGGCCGGCGGAGGTCGGCCAAGTCGGCGAAGGGCGGCGAAGGGGGAGTGGCGAAGGGGGGCGAAGGGGGAGCGGCGAAAGGCGGCGAGGGAGACAAGCGGCGGGCGGCCGGTGAAAGGGGCCGCCGGGTGAAAACTGGCCGGGCCGTTGGAAAAGCAGAAGGACAGGCACACCGGCGGAGCCGGCTGGTAGATGCGAAGGAAGAAAC
Source organism: Desulfarculaceae bacterium JdFR-95 (assembly GCA_002011835.1). GTDB lineage: Bacteria > Desulfobacterota > Desulfarculia > Desulfarculales > Desulfarculaceae > Desulfocarbo. Next base: position 4,377 of record MTPE01000387.1, read on the forward strand.
AAGCACCGCCGACGTGTCCGGGGCCGGGCGAGGCCGATGAGGACACGGCGGAGCTTACGGAGATAGCGAAGGGGGCGTCCCTGACCGGCAGGGACAGGGGCGCCCGGGGACCAAGACCACAACACGAGCGGGTGTGATCCCATGGCAGAGAACAGCGAGTGGCGGCCGCGCATCGCGGCCTTCCTGTGCAACTGGTGCTCCTACGGCGCGGCGGACCTGGCCGGCGTCAGCCGCCTGCAGTATCCGCCCCTGATCCAGACCATCCGCATCCCCTGCACCGGACGCATGAGCCCCAAGTTCATCCTGCAGGCCTTCCGCAAGGGGGTGGACGGCGTCTGGGTCAGCGGGTGACACCCGGGCGACTGCCACTATATAGCTGGCAACATGTTCGCCCGACGGCGGTTCGCCGTCCTGAAGAACCTGTTGGAGTACGTTGGCATCGAGCCCGACCGGCTGCACTTCTCCTGGATCTCCTCGGCCGAGGCCGAGAAGTTCCAGAAGACCGCCACCGAGGTGTGTGAGAAGGTGGCCGCCCTGGGTCCGGCCAAGCACCTGATCAAGAACATTCGGAAGGTGGCCTGATGGACAACAAAGCCATAGCCGAGAAGATTCGTGAGGTGGCGGCCAGGCTGCTGTCCCAGGGCCAGGTGGACTGCGTGATCGGCTACCGCCAGGGCAGCGTGCCCATGCGCGAACGGCCCTTCTTCGCCTACACCCCAGAAGAGGCCGCCCAGCTCACCTGGACCAGCTTCTGCTGCAACAACCTGGCCAACTACCTCATCCGCCGCCAGTTCGGCGAGGCGGGCAAGGTGGCCGTGGTGGCCCAGGGCTGCGTCTCCCGCAGCATCGTGGGCCTGATCAAGGAGAACCAGATCACCCGCGAGCAGGTCTTCGTCATCGGCGTGCCCAGCCCGGGCATGGTGGACCGGCGCAAGGTGCAGGCCACGGTGGGCGCGGACAAGCTCATCACCGCGGTCAACGAAGAGGGCGAGGAGCTGGTGGTCTCCGGCCCCGGCTTCGAGGAGCGCATCCCCCGCCACACCGTGCTGCGCGACAACTGCTACACCTGCCAGCAGCGCAACCCGGTCATCGTCGACGAGCTCATCGGCGAAGAAGGCCCCCCCACCCACGGCGGCGACATCGACGCCGTGGCCGCACCCTGGGAGAAGCTGGACCCCGAGGCGCGCTGGGCCGCCTTCGTGGACAACTACCAGGCCTGCATCCGCTGCTACGCCTGCCGTGACGCCTGTCCCCTGTGCTACTGCCACGTCTGCTTCGTGGACGAGACCATGCCCCAGTGGTGCGGCAAGACCCAGGACGAGGCCGACGTGCTCACCTATCACCTGCTGCGGGCCTTCCACTGTGCCGGCCGCTGCACCGACTGCGGCGCCTGCGAGAGCGCCTGCCCCGTGGGCATAAAGGTGCGTCGGCTCACCAGCAAGATCGAAAAGGACATCCGCGCCATGTACGGCTACACCCCGGGGATGGACCTGGAGTCCACTCCCCCCATGAGCGTGTACCGGCCGGACGACCCGCAGGACTTCATCAAATAGGGAGGTGGCGCAAACCATGGCCGACAAGTTCCTCGCCAAAGACCAGCTCGCCGCCTTCGTCGCCAAGCTGCGGGACGGTCGTAGCCTCTACGCCCCCGCCCGACAGGGCGAGCGCACCCTCTGGGCCCAGGTGGACGACCCCGAAAACATCCTCTGGGACTTCACCAACACCGACTTGAGCCCCAAAGACTTCTTCTTCCCCCAGACCGAGTGCATGATGCACTTCAAGAACGACCCCGCCGACCCCCAGGGCATGATCATGCAGCCCGAGCCGGAGCTGGCCGAGCAGCGCGCTCTGCTGGGCATCCGGCCCTGCGACGCCAAGGCCTTCGCCGTCCTGGACCAGATCTTCGTCCAGGACGACATGACCAACGACGTCTACTGGCGGGACAAGCGCGACAAGACCCTGCTCATCGGCCTGGCCTGCAACCACCCCTGCCCCACCTGCTTCTGCACCAGCGTGAACTGCGGGCCCCACCA
>MTPE01000106.1 GCA_002011835.1 Desulfarculaceae bacterium JdFR-95
TGGTGGAGAAGTCCCCCCCGCGGCGGCCGTCTTGTGGGTTGGGGGGGTATTGTGGGGTGAGGGGCCGCCGCGAGGGGGACGGGGGTCTGGTTTGTCTTGAGGCCTCACTCCTTGAGCAGCTCGCGGGCGATCACCAGGCGCTGTATCTCGCTGGTGCCTTCGTAGATGCGGGTGAGCCTGAGGTCGCGGTAGAAGCGTTCCACGGGCAGCTCTTTCATGTAGCCCATGCCGCCGTGGATCTGCAGGGCCATGTCGGCCACGCGTCCGGCCATCTCGGTGCAGAACAGCTTGGCCATGGCCGCCTGCCCGGTCACGGGCCGGCCGGTGTGGTCGCGCAGCCAGGCGGCGTGGTAGAGCATCTGGCGGGCGGCGTAGATCTGGGTGGCCATCTCGGCCAGCATGAAGCGGATGGCCTGGAACTCGGCGATGGGCCGGCCGAACTGCACCCGTTGCCGGGCGTAGTCGCGCGAGAGCTCCAGCAGGCGCTGGGCCGCGCCCAGGGCCGAGGCCGCCACGCCCAGGCGTCCCTTGTCCAGGGTCTTCATGGCGGTCTTGAAGCCCTGGCCCACCATGGCCTCACCGCCGATCACGCTGTCGGCGGGCACGCGGCAGTCCTCGAAGATCAGCTCGCAGGTGTGGCTGCCGCGCATGCCCATCTTGCGCTCCACCGTCCCCACGCTGAAGCCGGGGGTGCCGCGCTCCACCAGGAAGGCGGTGATGCCGCCGCGGGCGCGCTTTTGGGGGTCGGTCACCGCGAACACCGTGGCCAGGTCGGCGATGTCGCCGTTGGTGATGAAGTGCTTGCGGCCGTTGATCACCCAGTGGTCGCCGTCGCGCACCGCGGTGGTGCGGATGCCGGCCGCGTCCGAGCCGGCCTCGGGCTCGCTGAGGGCGAAGCAGGCGGTCCACTCGCCGCTGGCCAGGCGGGGCAGGTAGCGCCGCTTTTGCTCCTCGGTGCCGTCCAGGACGATGCCCTGGGAGCCGATGCCGTTGTTGGTGGCGATGCGGGTGCGGAAGCAGGCGTTGGTGCGCGACAGCTCCTCGTAGACCATGACCTCGGCCAGGGTGCTCAGGCCCAGGCCGCCGTACTCGCGGGGTATGGCCAGGCCGAACAGGCCCAGCTCGCGCATGCTCTGCACCACCTCATCGGGGATGCGGTCTTCCTCCTCCACCTGGCGGCTGATGGGTTCCAGTTCGTTCTCTACGAAGCGGCGCACGCTCTGGAGCATGAGCCGCGTTTCTTCCGGGATGGTGAAGTCCATACCTTTCTCCTGGCGTTCACTCACAGGCTGGGGTCCAGGACCACCTTGAGGGGCCGCTCGNCGGGCAGCTCTCCCCCCACCAGGGCCAGGGCCCGGCGGGCCTCCTCCAGNGGCAGGCGGTGGCTGATCATGTCCGCCAGGGGATAACGGCCGCTGGCGGCGATCTTTATGGCCGGCTCCACCGCGCGGAAGTCGTGGGAGAACACGCCCAGCAGGCGGATCTCGTTGAACACCACCTTGTCCAGGGCCAGGGGCACCTCTTTGTCCGCGCCGTAGATGCCGGGCAGGACCACGGTGGCGCCCAGGCCGGCCAGCGCGAGCGCGGTGCGGGCGCCGTCGGGGTGGCCGGTCACGTCCATGACCAACTCGGCCATCTCCCCGCCGGTGGCCTGGCGCAGGGCCTCGACCGGGTCTTCATGGTCGGCGTCCACCGTGAGGTCCGCGCCCAGGCGGCGGGCCAGCTCCAGGCGGGCGGTGTCCGCCTCCCGGCCCACCACCATGACCAGCCCGGCGCCGGCCTCGCGCGCCACCACCACCGCGGCCAGGCCCTGCTGGCCCGGGCCCACGATGGCCACGCTCTGGCCCAGGGACAGCCCGCCCACCTGGCGCAGCCAGCGCACCGCATTGCCCAGCACGGCACAGATCAGCACCCCCACCTCGGGCGANATCTCCTCGCCCACCTTGTGCACCATGGCCCGGGGGTGGATGTAGACGTAGTCGGCGTAGGCCCCGAACAGGTGGGGCGGCTCGGCGCAGGAGATCATGGAGCCGTAGGAATAGAGGCGGCGGCAGAGGGTGTAGCGCCCGGCCAGGCAGGGCCGGCACTGGCCGCAGCCGAAGGCGTACTCCACGATCACCCGGTCACCCTCCTTCACCCCGTGGCGGGCCTGGGCCGCCTTGCCCATCTTGTGGATGCGGCCCACCATCTCGTGGCCCAGGATGATGGGGTAGGGGCGGGCGCCCCGGGCGCTCTTGCCCTTGAATATCCCCGGGTCCGAACCGCACACCCCCACCAGTTCCACGGCCAGGATGCCGTCNTCCTCGCCGATCTGGGGCAGGGGGTAGCGCCGCATCTCCAACTGCCCCGGGGCGGTCACCACCACGGCGCGGCTCTCGGTCATGAGGCGGTCACTCCTTTCAGGCGGTCGTAGGTGCCGGGGGCCTGCCAGGGCCTCTCGCCCCGGCCCAGCTCGGCCTTGACCACCCGGTTCATGGCGTTCTTGGGCAGCTCCTCCACCGCCAGCCAGAAGCGGGGCACCTTGAAGTCGGCCAGGCGTTCTTCACAGTGGGCGATCAGGTCCTCCCAGCCCGGTCCGGCCCCGGGCGCGCGCACCACGAAGGCCATGATCTCCTCCTCACCGGCCGCATCCGGGGGGCTGACGCCCTTGACCGCGGCCTCCACCACCTCGGCCGCGTCGTTGAGCACCCCCTCCACCTCGGCGGCGCTGATGTTCTCGCCCTTCTTGCGGATCACGTCCTTGGCCCGGCCCAGGAAGTACAGCCAGCCGCGCCGGTCCATCCGCCCCAGGTCGCCGGTGTGCAGCCAGCCACCCTTGAGCACCTGGGCCGTGGCCTGGGGATCGCGGTAGTAGCCGCGCATCACCGCCGGGTTCTTTATCACGATCTGGCCGGTCTGGCCCGGAGGCAGATCGCGGCCCTGGTCGTCCACCACCCGCACGTGGTTCTCCAGCCCCGGCCAGCCGGGCCGCATGGGCAGGCCCACCGCGCCGTCCACGCACGGCTCCTCCAGGGGGCTCATCACCGCCAGGGGCGCCTCGGTGAGGCTGTAGAGGGTCTGCAGCTTGACCCCGAAGCGGCGCTCGAAGTCGTGGTAGTGACCCTTGGGCGCGCCGCCGGCCACCACCAGCTCCACCGGGTTGTCCGCGTCGTCGGGCCGGGGCGGGCGGTTGTAAAGGATGGTGGTGATGGCCAGGAGCATGACCACCTTGTTGGCCTGGTAGCGGCGGGTCCAGTCCCACATACGCGAGGCACTGAAACGCTCGGCCAGGATGAAGGTGGCCCCGGCCCACAGGGTGCCCAGACAGGAGTAGAACTGGGCGTTGACGTGGAACAGGGGGTTGGCCGTGAGCAGGCGGTCGCTGGCCTTCAGCCCGCAGGTGCGGGCGAAGGAGGCCGCGGTCATGAGGTAGCTGCCGTGGGTGTGCACCACGCCCTTGGGGAAGCCGGTGGTGCCGGAGGTATAGAGGATCACCGCCTGGTCCTCCAGACCGAGGGAGACCTCCGGCGGGCTGCCGCCCCGGGTACACAGGGCCTCCAGGGGCAAGAGCTGGCCGTGGTCCTCCAACCCCACCCCCAGCCAGAAGCTCACCCCGGGGCAGGCCCGGCGCAGCTCGGGCAGAAGCTCCAAGGACTGCTCGCCCATGACCAGGGCCTTGGCCTGGCTGTGACCCAGGATATAGGCCGCTTCCCGCGCGGTGAGGCGCAGGTTCACCGGCACCATCACCGCCCCCAGGCGCAAGACCGCCCACCAGATGAACACGAACTCCGGCGAGTTGCGTACCAGCAGCGCCACCCGATCCCCCCGACCCAACCCCAGCTCGGCCAGGCCCGCGGCCAGGGCCTCCACCTGGCGGTGTACCTGGGCGAAGCTGTAGGACTGGTCCTGGAACACCAGGTAGGTCCTGTCCCCCAGCTCGGCCGCGCGCGCCGCCACCAGCTCCGGTACGCTCTGCACAGCGGGTGCGCTCATGCTTCTCTCGCTCCTCATGCCTCGGCCTCGGCCCGGCCCCGGCTCTGGAACCACTTCACTGCGAACACCGCCGCCAGCAGGGCCGCACCGGCCAGGTCGCTGGTGGGGTCGGGCATGATCAACATCACCGCCGCCGCGGCCAGAGCCAGCCGCCAGAATATCCCCAGGCGCTCCATGAGAAAGCCCATCAGGGCCGAGCCGATGGCCACACAGCCCAACAGGGCGGTCACCGCGCTGAGCAGGATGGCCCACCAGGCGCCCTGCCAGATCAGCACCGGGTGGTACACGAAGATGAACGGCACCAGGTAGGCGATGATGGCCAGGCGCATGGACTCGAAGCCGGTGGGGAAGGGATGCGAGCCCGCCACCCCCGCGGCGGCAAAGGCGGCCAGGGCCACCGGCGGGGTGATGCAGGACAGGCAGGCGTAGTAGAACACGAACATGTGCGCGGCCAGGGGCTTCACCCCCAGGTCCACCAACACCGGCCCGGCCAGGATGATGGTCAGGATGTAGGCCGCCGAGGTGGTCAGCCCCATGCCCAACACCAGCGAGGCCACCATCACGAACACCAGCGACAGCAACAGGTTCCCCCCCGAGGCCTGGATCACCAGGCTGGAGAACTTCAGCCCCAGCCCCGACTGGGTCACGCAACCGATCACGATGCCCGCACAGGCGCAGGCCAGGGCCACCTCCAGGCACCCACGCGCACCCTTCTCCAGGGCCACCAGGATCTTACGCGGGCCCATGCGGGTGGAGGCCTTGAACCAACTGATCGCCACCACCGCGCCAAGGGCCCACAGACCCGCCTTCATGGGCGAGTAGCCCTGCACCAAAAAGATCACCAGCAGCACCGCCGGAATCAAAAGATGCCCGCCCTCCTTGATGGTCTGCCACAGATCCGGCAGCTCGGAGCGGTTCAGCCCCCGCAGGCCCCGGCGCATGGCCTCCAGGTGCACCATGTAGAGCAGGGCGAAGAAATACAAGATGGCCGGGATCAAGGCCGCCTTGCACACCTCCAGGTAGGTCACGCCCAGCATGTCCGCGATGATGAAGGCCGCCGCCCCCATCACCGGGGGCATGAACTGACCCCCGGTGGAGGCCACCGCCTCGATGGCACCCGCGAACACCGGCCGATAGCCGATCTTCTTCATCAAGGGAATGGTGAACGACCCCGTGCTCACCACGTTGGCCACCGCCGAGCCCGAGATGGAGCCGAAAGTGGCGCTGGACAACACCGCCACCTTGGCCGGCCCCCCGCGCAGATGCCCGGCCAAGGCGTTGGCGAACTTGATGAAGAACTCCCCCGTGCCCGAGGCCACCAGAAAGGCCCCGAACAAGATGAACACGAAGATGAAACTGGCCGACACCCCCAAGGGAATGGTGAACAGACCCTCGGTGGTCAGATACTGGTAGCTGATGAGCTGCTCCAGGTCTATCCAGCGATGACCCCACAGCCCCGGGATGTAGTGCCCCCACAAGGTGTAGGCCAAGGCCACCATGGTGATGATGGGCAGGGCCGGGCCCATCACCCGGCGGGTACACTCCAAGACCAGCACGATCAACAGCCCCCCCAACCACAGGTCCGTGTCCGTGGCCGCCCCGCCCCGCGCCACCAGGCTCTTGTAGGTCCACACTATGTGCAACAGCGAGGCCGCCACCCCCGCGATCAGAGCCCAGTCCAACGCCCGCAGCCACAACCCCACCTTCCTGCCCGGCGCCAACCCCCGCTTCACGGGAAAGGTGAGCAACACCAGGGTGCAGGCGAACAACAGGTGGATGGGCCGCTGCACCATGGCCGAAAACAGCCCGAACTGCGCCGTGTAGAGATGAAAGGCGCTCATGCCCAGGGCCACCAGAGTGACCACCCGGGCGGTGACGCTTCTGTCCTTGGCCTCACTCATGAGTCCGCTGTCTTCCTCGCTCGCGGCATTCCTCCACCGCCAGATACACCAGGGTGTGCGGCGGCAGATAGCGCAACAAGGGTATGCGACGTCCCCGCAGGATCAAGGTGTGATTGGCCAGGTCCGGCGAGCCCAGCATGAACTCCACCCGCCGCCGGCGCTCGTCGATGTTGCGCAACTCACCCACCCCGTCCGGCCGCAGATGGAAGTCCGTGTACTCGAAGCCCTCGCCGTTCAGGTTGGACTTGAAACTCATGCGCCGGAGCAATATGCGCCCCGGACCCTGTACCCGATAATGCTCGGCGAAGAAGGCCCGGTCGTAGGAGTGCAGGAACCACAGAGTGAAGTCCTCGCCCCGCACCACCGGCCAACGGTGCACCACCCGGCCCGTGGCCTCCTCCACCAAGGCCAGGCACAGCGAGTCGGAACCCGACGGCGGAGCCGTGGCGCACCCCAGCCC
>MTPE01000040.1 GCA_002011835.1 Desulfarculaceae bacterium JdFR-95
CCCCGGCAGCCGCGGCCGCCGGCCACGATCACCTTGGCCTGGGTGATGTCCACTCCCCGGCGCGGGGTGGGGGTGAAGGAGACCAGCTCCACCACCAGGTCCTCTGGGGCCGGCTTCACCTCCACCGGCACCACCTCGGCGCGGGCACCCTCCCGGCGCGGGGCCGGGGCCATGACTCCGGGCCGCACCGTGGCCATCTGAGGCCGTACCCGCGGGGTGTATATGGTGGCCATGACGTTGCCCCCGAAGGCGGGCCGGGTCTGCAGGAGGTTGCCGGTCTCGGGGTCTATGTCCAGCTTGGTGCAGTCGGCGGTCAGCCCCAGCTCCAGGCGNCGGCTCAGGCGCGGGGCCAGGTCGCGGCCCAGGGGCGTAGCNCCCATGAGCAGCACCGCCGGGGCCTGCCGGCGTATCAGCTCGGCCAGCACGCGGGTGTAGGCCAGGGTGGAGTAGCGGGCCAACTGCNGGTGGTCGGCCAGGTACACNCGCTGNGCGCCCCAGGCGGCCAGCTCNTCCACCAGGGGCTCCACCNGGTGCCCCAACAGCACCGCGGCCAGCTCCTGGTCCAGGGCCTGGGCCAGGCGCGCGCCCTCGCCCAGAAGCTCCCGCACCACCGGNGCCANGGCGCCGTCGCTCACCTCGGCGAAGACCCACACCCCGCGGTAGCCCGACAGGTCGGGCAGGGGCTCTTCCTCCAGGTCCGAGGCCAGGGCCTCGAACTTGCATGCGGCCAGGCAGGCGCCGCACTCGATGCAACGCTGGTTTATGCGCGCCAGCTTGTCCTCCATCTCGATGGCGCCATAGGGACAGGCCTTGGCGCACAGCCCGCAGCCGGTGCAGTTTTCCTCTATGATCCAAACCGCCATGGTCGGCTCCTAGAGCAGCTTGTGTCCTCTGAGCGCGGCCAGGAGGGCCGCGGCCTGCTCGGCCGGAGAGCCCTCCAGCCACTGGGTGTGGCGCTCGCCCTTGGGGCTGAAGGTCTCGCGCACCTGGGTGGGCGAGCCCTTGAGCCCCACCTCGCGGGCCTTGACCCCCAGGGTGGCCGCGTCCCATACGGCGATGGGGGCCTTGTCCTCGCAGGCGGCCAGGAGGCGGTCCACCAGGGGCCAGCGCACCTCCCCCGGCACGTCCAGCACCGTGGCCACCGCGGGCAGGGGGCAGACGACCTCCTCCACCCCNTCGGGCAGNCGGCGCCAGGCCCGCAGGCGGCCGCCGTCCTCCAGGCGCAGCTCCTGCACGTAGGTCACCTGGGGCCAGCCCAGGTGCTCGGCCACCTGGGGTCCGATCTGGGCGGTGTCGCCGTCGATGGCCTGGCGCCCGGCCAGCACCAGCTCCACCGGCTCCTCCTCGCCCAGGCGCTCGATGGCCCGGCCCAGGGTGAAGCTGGTGGCGCGGGTGTCCGCGCCGGCGAAGTTGGGGTCGCACAACAGCACCGCCCGGTCCGCACCCATGGCGTAGGCCTCGCTCACCGCGTCGATGGCCTGGGGCGGGCCCATGGACAGCACCGTGACCGCGGCGCCGTGGGCCTCCTTGAGCCTGAGGGCGGTCTCCAGGGCCAGGCGGTCGTCGGGGTTGATCACGCTGGCCACACCCTCCCGGATCAGGGTTCCGGTCTTGGGGTCCAGCTTGATCTCGGTGGTGTCGGGCACCTGCTTGACCAGCACCACGATGTTCATGCCGTCTTCTCCTCTTTGCCGCCCAGGAAGGCGCGCTGTACCTCACCGTCGGCCAACAGCTCGGCGCTGGTGCCGCTGGCGGTGATGCGGCCTCCGGTGAGCACGTAGCCCCGGTCGGCCACGGACAGCGCCCCCAGGGCGTTCTGTTCCACCAGCAGCACGGTGCAGCCCCGCGCGGGCAGGCCGGCCACGATGCGGAAGATCTCCTTCACGATCAGGGGGGCCAGGCCCAGGCTGGGCTCGTCCAGCAGCAGCAGGCGGGGTGCGCTCATCAGGCCGCGGGCCAGGGCCAACATCTGCTGCTCCCCCCCGGAGAGGGTGCCGGCGGGCTGCTCCAGACGGTTCTTCAGGATGGGAAAGGTCTCCAGCATCTCCTCCAGGTCCCGCTCCACCCCGCGGCGGTCGTGGCGCCAGCGCAGGAAGGCACCCAGTTGCAGGTTCTCGCGCACGGTGAGGGGGGCGAACACCTGGCGCCCCTCGGGCACCTGCACCACGCCCCGGGCCACGGCGCGGTCGGGCCGTCCCGGGGGCAGCGGCCGGCCCTGCCACAGCACCCGGCCTGCACTGGGGCGGTGTAGGCCGCTGATCACGTTGAGCAGGGTGGTCTTGCCCGCGCCGTTGGCCCCGATCAGGCAGACGATCTCGCCCTCGGCCACGGTCAGTTCCACCCCCCGCAGGGCCTGTACCGCACCGTAGTGGGCGTCCACGCCTTGGACCTCAAGCATGGGCCGCCTCCCCGCCTGCGGTGTCCTCGCCCCGGCCCAGGTAGGCCTCGATCACCTCGGGGTCGTTCTGTACCTGGCGCGGAGTGCCCTCGGCGATCTTGCGCCCGTAGTTGAGCACCACCACCCGGTCGCTGATGCCCATGACCAGGTTCATGTCGTGCTCCACCAGGACCACGCTCACCCCCTGGTCGCGCACCCGGGTGATGAGCCGGGCCATGGCCTCGGTCTCGCTGGCGTTGAGTCCGGCCGCAGGCTCGTCCAGGAGCACCAGTTTGGGCCGGCTCACCAGGGCACGGGCGATCTCCACCCGCTTCTGGTCGCCGTAGGCCAGCTCCCCCGCGCGCAGGTGCGCCAGGTGTACCAGCTCCATCTCCTCCAGCATGCGCCAGGCCGCCTCGGCGATGCGCGCCTCCTCGGCGCGGAAGCCGGGCAGGCGAAAGAGCGCGGTCAGGAACTCCTTGCCCGTGGCGGCGTGCAGGCCCAGCATCACGTTCTCCAGCACGGTCATCTCGGCGAAGACCTGCAGGTTCTGGAAGGTGCGCGTGATGCCGATGCGGGCCAGATGGTGGGCGGCCAGGCCCAGGATGGGCCGGTCTTCCAGGTATATCTGGCCCCGCTGGGGGCGATAGACCCCGCTGATGCAGTTTATGGCCGTGGTCTTGCCCGCCCCGTTGGGGCCGATCACCGCGGTGATCTGTCCCGCGGCGGCCTGGAAGGACACCTCCGCCAGGGCCTGTACCCCGCCGAAGCGCATGTCCACGTGCTCCAGGCGCAAGACCGGCTTCACCGCGTCTCCTCCCGGGCAGGGGTCCGCAGGCGCAGGCTGACCAGGCCGCGGGGCAGGAAGATCAGCATCAGCATGAGGATGCCGCCGTAGAACAGGTCCTTGTACTCCTCGAAGAAGTGCAGCGCCTGGGGCAGGGGGGTGAGGAAGGCCGCACCCAACAGCCCGCCCCACAGGGAGCCGATCCCGCCCACGATGCACATGGTGACCAGCTCCACGCTGTAGAAGATGTCGAAGGTCTTGGGGGTGATGATGCCGTAGTAGTGGGCGTAGAGCGAGCCGGCCACCGAAGCATACACCGCGCTGAGCACGAACACCTTTACTTTGTACACTCGGGTGGGCACGCCGGCGGCCTCGGCCGCCACCTCGGAGTCGCGCAGGGCGCGCAACGCCCGGCCCACCCGCGAGCGCACCAGGTTGCGCCCCAGCCACAGCCCCACCAACACCAGCAGCCACACCAAGACGTAGAACTTCAGGTCCGTGTCGATGGCCACCCCCGCGATGCTCAGGGAGGGGATGCCGCTGTAGCCGCTGGGTCCGCCGGTGAGATCGTCCATCTGGTTGGTGAGGATGTTGACGATCAGGTTGAAGCCCAGGGTGGCCATGACCAGGTAGTTGCCGTGCAGGCGCAAGGTGGGGATGCCGATCACCAGGGCGATGAGGGCCACCACCACCGCGGCGAAGACCAGGGTGAGCCAGGGCTCCCAGCCGTAGGAGCCGGTGAGGATGCCAGAGATGTAAGCACCCAGGCCGTAGAAGGCGGCGTGCCCCAGGCTGATCTGCCCCGCATAGCCGATCAGCAAGTTGAGCCCGATCACCACCAGGGCGTTCAGGGCCAGGACGTTGAGCACGTTGACATAGTAGGGATTGGTCACCACCAGGGGCATGACCGCCGCGCCCACGGCCAGGCCGGCCAACCCCAGGTAGAACCCCTTGCCCCCGGCCCGCTTCATACCCGGCTCCTGANCGTGACCCCCATCAGCCCTCCGGGCCGCGCCCAGAGCACCATCAGCAGGATGAGGAAGGCGATCACGTCCTTGTAGGTGCTGGAGAGGTANCCNGCCCCCAGGCTCTCCACCAGGCCCAGGGACACCCCGCCCAGGATGGCGCCCACGAAGCTGCCATAGCCCCCCAGCACCGCGGCGGCGAAGCCCTTCAGTCCGATCATCACCCCCACGTCGTAGGACAGGGAGGTGATGGGGGTGATCACGATCCCGGCCAGGGCGCCCAGGATCCCGGCCAAGCCGAAGGAGTACATGACCATGCGTGAGGTGTCGATGCCCATCAGGGCCGCGGCCCGGGGGTTCACCGCCGTGGCCCGGATGGCCTTGCCCGTGAGGGTGTAGTTGAAGAACAGGGTGAGCAGGGCGATGGCCGCCAGGGTGATACCCAGCACCCACAGGCTCTGGGGCGTGAACACCGCGCCCAACAGACGCAAAGGCACGTCCGGGCTCAGGGGGGGCAGAGCCAGGGCCTCCTTGCCCCACAGGTGCTTGAACACCCCCCGCATGAAGATGCTGGCCCCGATGGTGATGAAGATCAGGATCATCACCTCGCGGCTGCGGGCCGGACGCAGGGCCAGCCGCTCCAGCATGAAGCCCACCAGCCCCACCGACACCGCCGCGGCCAGGAAGGCCAAAGGCACCGGCAGGCCCAGCCCGAACAAAAAAGTGTACATCATCAGTCCGCCCAGGCTGAGGAAGTCGCCCTGGGCGAAGTTGACGATGCCGGTGGCGTTGTGGATGAGACAGAAGCCCAGGGCCACCAGGGCGTATATGGCCCCGGTGGTGAGCCCGCTCATCACGTATTGGGGAAGCTGTTCCCACCAGCTCATGACGCCCGCCTCCCCTCTGGCATCAGATCACCCCTTGTTCCTTGAGCGCGGCCAGCTCCTCCTCGCCGATGCCCAGACGGCTGAACACCTCGGCGTTGTGCTCGCCGAAGCGGGGCGGGAAGCTGAGAGTGTAGCCCTGCTCCTCCAGGAAGGGGGTGGAGTAGGGCGGCGGAGCCAGGGTGACCTCCAGGCCGCTTTTGGGGTCCACGCACTTCATGAGCCGCGGCTGCACCAAGGGATCGGCGATCACCTCCGGGATGGTCTGGATCTTGGCCACGGGCAGCTTGATGGCCTTGAGCTTGGCGATCAGCTCCTCGCTGGACATGGTGCGGGTCACCTCGGCCAGGGCCTGGTTGAGCCGCTCCACGTCGTGGATGCGCCCCAGGTTCTTTTCGTACTCCGGCTTGTCCAGGTGGGCGAACTCGGGCATCTTGACCAACTCCGCCCACTGGCGGTCGTTGCCCACGGCCAGGTAGACGAAGCCGTCGGCCGTGGGATAGACGCTCACCGGGGCGAAGAACTGGTGGGTGTTGCCGCGGCGGGTGACCTTGAGCCCGAAGGTGGCGGTGAGGGTGATGGGCACCGTGAGCCAGCTCACCGTGGACTGGAACATGGACAGGTGCAGGGTGCTGCCCTGGCCGGTCTTCTCCCGCAGCCACAGGGCCTTCATCAAGGCCCCGTAGGCGTGCTCGCTGGCGCCCATGTCGGGCAGGGGGATGCCCATGACCTGGGGCTCCTCGCCCGGCCGGCCGGTCATCTCCATCAGCCCCCCCCGCGCCTGCAGGATGGGGTCGTAGGCCGCCTCCACGTGGTCCGGGCCGAAGCCGGTCACCCCGATCCAAATCAGCTCCGGCCGCAGGCCGCGCAGCCGCTCCGGAGTGATGCCCAGCTTCTGGTAGGAGTGGGGCAGCTGGTTGGTGGCGAACACGTCCACCTCCAGCTCCACGATGAGCCGGGCCAGTAGTTCCTGGCCCTTGGGCGTGGCCAGGTTGAGGGTGATGGCCTTCTTGCCCGCGTTGATGGGCAGGAAGTATTGGTTCATGCGCTCCTCACCTGGCAAGGGCTCGCCCACCAGGCGGTTGGGGTCGCCGAACACCGGGTGCTCCAGCCGGATCACCTGGGCGCCGTCCTGCACCAAGCGATAGGTGAAGTAGGGCAGGACCGTGGCCTGCTCCAGGCTGAGGACAGTGAGGTCCTGGAAGGGATTCATGATTTTTACTTTTTTGGCCGCTCTCGTGGCGGGGGCCTGACGACCCCCTTGCTTCC
>MTPE01000036.1 GCA_002011835.1 Desulfarculaceae bacterium JdFR-95
CCATTCCTCTTTTGGGAATCGCTGCCGAAGAAAAGACCGCGGCGACCAGGCCCGGTATTCAAACCACATCCGCTGCCCGAGCCCACGGCCAGGTGGCGAAAGCCTCGCCCCGCCCTGAAACCCACCACGTTGCCCGGGTCCGTTTGCCCTAATTCCCGGTTCGGTCCCGGGAGTCTGGCGACTCCGAGGCGGCTACTGACACGGCTCGCATGCCACACTACATCAGCGGCGATCCGCCGCCCGCCGCCAGGTAGTCTCCGCGGCGGAACTTGATGCTGGCCACCAAGGCGGTGACCGCCACCTCTTGCAGCAGGCCGTGGAGGGGATGGCTGGTCTCCAGGTGGTCGAGCACCTCGGCCAGGCCCCGCGCCTGAGCCTCCAGCTCGTCCACTATCCCGGCTACTTCTTTCAGGCTGCGGGTGGGGTCTCCCAGCAGATCCCGGTAGCGTTCCAGGGTCTCCAGGGTNCGCTCGGCCTGGGCCAGTCCTTCTGCCGGCAGGTCTTGGTGGGAATCGATGGNGGGAGTGGGTACNGTCGGGGCGGTCAGTGGCAAGCCAGGTCCTGGCGGAGGTGCGGCCCCAGGGGTGTCTTGGGTCTGGGGTGTCTCTCCGGCGCGTGCCAGGGCGTCTTCCAGCAGCCGGGCGAAGCCTCCCCTGGCCTGGTCTTTGGGTTTGGGTTGGGCCTCCGGTCCTGGACCGGGGCCGCCGATCTGGTCTATGCGGGTCATGGCCTGGCCTCCCTGCCGGCATTATAGGGGTGCCTCTTGCCCCAGGCAAGCGGACGGTCTGAATTCCTTATCGGCCGCGAGCCGTGAGGGCATTAGCCTTTGGGGGTGCCTCAGCGGGTCCAGACCAGGTCCCGCAGCACCAGGTAGCCGGTATAGAGCTGCGCTGTGCCCAGTCCCACCAAGAGCAGGTTGCCCAACCCGTGCAACACCGGAAGCCAGCGGCGCGGCCGGGGAACGAACTGCAGGAACAGTCCCGAGACGATCCCCCANNCCAGAAGGGGCACCATGATCACGGCCAGGCGGGCGTGGAGCACCGGGGGGAAGGCGCCTTGCCAGTAGGTGAAGGCNANCCAGGTGCCCAGGGCCACGCCTCCCAGCCAGCCTCCCAGGGCCAGCTTGCCCAGCAGGATGTGNCNCTGGCGGCGGAAGACTCCTTCGGCGCCCAGGTGGCGCTCGCGCACCCGGCCCCAGCCCAGGTACACCGCCCCCCAAGCCACCAGCAGACAGCCGATCTGCAAGACAGGATGCAAGTAGAGCATGAGCCTCTCCTCCCCGCCCAGGATGGAGCCCATCCCCTGGATGGGTCAAGCCCAAAACCCTGCCTTGCGCGCCTTCCCGGCAACCTTTACCATTTTTAATAGGGAGTGCTCAGGCGATAGGAGGAAGCAATGAGCCGGAAGAAACGTTTTGAGGTGCGGGCCGAGTGTCCCGCCTGTGCCTGCGGAGATGTGTCCTTCTTGGGACCGGAGAAGCTGCGCGAGAAGTTCATTGGTGACGAAAAAGAGATCGAGATCACCTGTCCCGTGTGCGGCACCAAGCACAAGGGTACGGTGGTGGAGCTAGACGACTAGCCAAACCGGGTTTTGTCCCGAGGCGAGGTCGAGGACGACGAGGGGGGCGGCCCGCCGGGCCGATCCCCCTTGGTGTCTCGACGCGTCGCGGCGTTCAAACCAGGCGAGGAAAGATCACCCATGGCCAACCACTTGGCCCGCGAGAAGAGCCCCTACCTGCAACAGCACGCCAGCCATCCGGTGGATTGGTATCCCTGGAGCGAGGAGGCCTTTGCGCGGGCCCGCCGAGAAGACAAGCCCGTATTCCTCTCCATCGGCTATGCTACCTGCCACTGGTGCCATGTCATGGCCCGGGAGTCCTTCCAGGACTTGGAGGTGGCCGAGCTGCTCAATCGTCACTTCGTGTGCGTGAAGGTGGACCGGGAGGAGCGGCCGGACATCGACCAGGTGTACCTGGCGGTGTGCCAGGCGCTCACCGGCACCGCGGGCTGGCCGCTGACCATCTTCCTCACCCCGGACCAGAAGCCCTTCTACGCCGCCACCTACCTGCCCAAGCACACCCAGCCCGGCCGTCCGGGCCTGATGGAGCTGGGGCGGGAGATCGCCCGTCTGTGGCGCGAGGACCGGCAGCGTCTGGTAGCCACCGGCGAGCAGATCGTGCAGGCCCTTCGGCCCAAGGTGGCCACCGGCCAGGTGGAGTTGGACCTGGGCACCCTGGAGNAGGCCTATTGGGCCCTGGACCGCGCCTNCGACCGCCGTCACGGCGGCTTCGGCCGGGCTCCCAAGTTCCCCTCTCCCAGTCTGCTCTTGCTCCTGTTGCGCTGGCACACCCGCCAGCCCCACAGCCGGGCCTTGGAGATGGTGACCCAGACCCTCAGGGCCATGCGGCGGGGAGGCATCTGCGACCAGCTCGGCTTCGGCTACCACCGCTACAGCGTGGATCGTGCCTGGCGGGTGCCGCACTTCGAAAAGATGCTCTACGATCAGGCGCTGATCGCCCTGGTCTTCCTGGAGGCCTTCCAGGTGACCGGCGAGGAGCGCCTGGCCCGCGGTGCGCGGGAGATATTCACCTATGTGGAACGCGAGCTTACCGCGCCCCAAGGCGGATTCTACACTGCCGAGGACGCCGAGAGTCAGGGTCAGGAGGGTCTCTACTACCTCTGGACCCCAGAGGAGGTATCCGCCGTGCTGGGGCGTGAACTGGGCGAGCTGGCCTGTCGTCGCTTTGGGGTCA
Organism: Desulfarculaceae bacterium JdFR-95; assembly: GCA_002011835.1. Taxonomy (GTDB): domain Bacteria; phylum Desulfobacterota; class Desulfarculia; order Desulfarculales; family Desulfarculaceae; genus Desulfocarbo. Next base: position 2,753 of record MTPE01000036.1, read on the forward strand.
CCCCGGAGGGCAACTTTCCTGGCGGAGGAAGCGTACCCCACCTGGCCCGGCGTCTATCCACCCTGGTCCAGAGCACGGGACTGAGCCGGGAGGAGCTCCGCCGCCGCCTGGAGGAGGTCCGCCACCGCCTTCTGGCCGCCCGCGACAGACGTCCACGGCCCGAAAAGGACGACAAGGTACTCACCGCGGACAACGGCCTGATGATCGTGGCCCTGGCCACCGCCGCCCAGGCCCTGGGCGACCACACCTACTACCAGACCGCGGAGAAGGCCGCCGACTTCGTGCTGGAACACCTGGTGGACGACGCCGGCCGACTCCTGCGCCGCTGGCGCCAGGGCGAGGCCGTGGGCACCGCCTGCCTGGAGGACTACGCCTTCATGATCTGGGGCCTGATCGAGCTCTACCAGGCCGGACTCCACCCCCGCCATCTGCAGGAAGCCTTGCACCTGGCCGGCCTGGCCCTGGAACAGTTCTGGGACGAGATGTACCACGGCTTCTACTTCACCCCCCACTATGCCGAGCCCCTGGTGCTACGCCCCAAGGACCTGAACGACGGCGCCACCCCTTCGGCCAACGGCACCATGGCCTGCAACCTCCTGCGCCTGAGCCAGCTCACCGGAAACCCCCGCCTGCGCCAGCGCGCCGCCCAGCTNCTGGAGGCCTTCAGCGCCCAGGTGGCCCGGACTCCGGCGGCCTGCGCCCAGCTCCTGACCGCCCTGGACCTGCTGCTGGGTCCGACCAGCGAGGTGGTGGTGGCCGGCCTCCGCGACCACCCCGCCACGGACCAGATGCTGGCCGTGGTGCAACGCCACTTCCTGCCCCGCTGCAGCCTGGCCCTGCGCAGCCCGGACGAAGAGGGCGAGCTCCTGGCCCGCCTGGCCCCCTANACCGCCGAGATGTCTCCGGCGGGGCGGAGACCAGTGGCCTACCTGTGCCGCGNCGGCGTATGTCAGACTCCCNTGGAGGAGCCCGCCGCCCTGCGCGAGCAGCTCCTGGACCCGGCATCTCTGGCATAGATCAACCCGAGGCCTCCCGGTGGTGTCCGCACCTCTCTCCCGCATACGCCTGACCTTTCCCGCCCCTTTGGTGCCGGGGCGGCTGGTGCGCCGCNACCAGCGTTTCCTGGCCGAGGTGGAGCTGAGCCACGGCGGTGTGGTCACCGCCCACTGTCCCAACTCCGGCTCCATGCTGGGCTGCCTCAAACCGGGAGCCGCAGTGCGTCTGAGCCACCAGCCCCATCCCAAGCGCCGTACCGCCTACACCTGGGAGATGATCCGCATCGGCCACAGTTGGGTGGGCATCAATACCTTGGTGCCCAACCGCCTGGTGGAGATGGCCGCTCGCGCCCAAGCCCTGCCCCTGTTCGCCGGGGCGAGAGAAGTACGGCGCGAGGTGAGAGTCTCACCGCGCAGCCGGGTGGACCTGTGGGTAAGGCAGAGAGATAAGGAACTGTTCGTGGAGGTGAAGAACGTGACCTTGGTGCGGGACGGTCTGGCCTGCTTTCCCGACGCCCCCACCACCCGCGGCCGCCGCCACCTGCAGGAGCTGATTCGCTTGGCCACCCGGCCACATACCACCGCGGCCATGATCTACCTGGTGCAGCGCAGCGACGCGCGGGCCTTCGCCCCGGCCGCGGACATAGATCCGGCCTATGCCCAGGCCTTTCAGCAGGCCCGCCGGGCGGGAGTGAAGGTGGTGGTGTTGCAGGCCACGGTTTCACCCCGTGCCATCGCCTTGCACCGCACGTTACCCTTGGCTGCGGTCGCCAAAAAAATCCCCTGATATTTATACGATTTTATTAAAAAAATTTTTCTTTCCCCACTTTTTTAGGCCGGAGACGGTCTTGTTCTGGCGTGTTCCTTTATTGTATAGTGCTGCTGGGGGTGGGTAGAAAACATGCGTTGACAAATAGTTATAACAGGAATACTAGGAGCTAGGCGGGAATGAACGAAGCGTATCTGTTCCTGACCGGCCCGGCCCTGTGGATAAGCTTTGTCATATTCATCGGCGGCCTGGTGGTGCGGACGGCCTTCTACATCGGCCTGAGTCGTGAACGAGACAAGGTCTTCTACAACCATTTCGACTGGGGGTGGTCACTAAGGTCCATCTTTGCCTGGTTGGTGCCCCTGGGTTCGGTTTCCTGGCGCCAGCAGCCGGTGTTCGCCCTGGTGGTGTGGGTGTTTCACCTGGGACTGCTGGGCGTGCCTCTCTTCTTGGAGGCCCACAACATACTGTTCGAGGAGGCATGGGATTGGAGCCTGCCCACCTTGCCTGCGGCGGTGGCGGACTGGGGCACCCTGGTGGTGATCGCCTGCGGGGTGTTTCTGATCCTGCGGCGGTTGGTGAGGCCCGAGGTACGCCTCCTTACCAGCGCCTGGGACTACTTCCTGCTCTTGTTGGTGATGTCCCCCTTCGTCACCGGCTACCTGGCCTATCACCAGTATGGTGATTACGAGCTGATGCTGGTCTTGCACATCCTGCTCAGTGAGGTGCTGTTGGTGATCATCCCCTTCAGCAAGCTGGGCCACATGATCCTGTTCTTCTTCACGCGGGCCTTTATTGCCTCGGAGATGGGCGCCCGCCGCGAGGTGGACGGGCGTCTGGGGGCCCGTACCTGGTAGCGGCACGAAGGAAGGGTGGACATGAGCGAAGCAGCAGTAGCCCAGAGGGCTTCGGAAAATAAAGAGACCCCTGTGGACGTGGGCAAGATCAAGGCCATCCTGGAGACCAACCACGGCGCCCGTATGCGGAGCTGGTTGTCCATATGTGCCCGCTGCGGCCTGTGCGCCGAGAGTTGTTTCTTCTACCTGGCCCACGACAAGGACCCCACCATGAGCCCGGCCTACAAGGTCCGGGTCACCTTGGGCGAGCTCTACCGCCGCAAGGGGGAGGTGGACCGCGCCTTCCTGAAGGAAATGTACGAGATCGTGTGGGGCAAGTGCACCATGTGCCGGCGCTGCTCCATGTTCTGCCCCTTTGGCATTGACATCCCCACCATGATCGGCGTGGCGCGGGCGGTGTGCAACAGCCAAGGCATCGTCCCTGAGGGCCTGGCCCGGGCGGTCAAAAACATCCTCGAGACCGGCAACCAGATGGCCGTCTCCCAAGAGGACTGGTTGGAGACCCTGGAGTGGATGGCCGAGGAATACGGCGAGGAGATTGCCGGTCTGACCATCCCGGTGGACGTCGAGGGCGCCAAATACATGTACACCGTCAATCCCCGCGAGCCGGCCTTCTATCCCCAGGACGTGGGCATGATGGCCATGATCCTGCACGTGGCCGAGGAGAGCTGGACCGTGCCCAGCGGCAAGGGCTGGGACTGCACCAACCTGGCCATGTTCGCGGGCAACAAGCAGGTGGCGGCCCTGACGGTCAAGAACATGTACGACGCCGCCCTGAAGCTGGGGGTGGAGCAGATACTCATGACCGAATGCGGTCATGCCTACCGCTCCGGCGCCTTCGAGGGGCCCTACTGGCTGGGCCTGCCCGGCGGCAAGCCGCCGGGGCCGGTCAAGCACGCGG
>MTPE01000221.1 GCA_002011835.1 Desulfarculaceae bacterium JdFR-95
GAATTCGACGTCGGCGCCTATATGTGGACCTATGTGGAGGCGGCCCTGCTGCTCCACGACTTCGCCGTCGACACCCCCCTGCGGCACCACACCAGCGCCGAAAAAATGTGCACCAAGGCCAAGATGGCCATCGATTTCCTGCTCTTGGACATGGGGATGGATTTCTCCGCCGATCAATGGGGCGGCGCCAAGGGCCGGCGCGAGTATTACAGCTACTACACCCGCAAAAAGGACATCACCGCCCAGCAATGCATCCTGCTGGGTCTGGGCTGCGCCTACTCGGCACCCTATAAGCCCTATTACGACGCCTACCTGACCGACTACCGGGCACCCGAGCTGATCCTGGACGTCACCGACATCCGTGACGAGCCTGACGACTACTGGCACCAGCACATGGAGTACAACGCCGGCGCGGCCCGCAATGGCAAGCTCACCTTCGTCACCAAGTTCTACAACCTGGGCGGGGGATTCGACTACAGTTGGGTGCTCAACGTCAAATCGGATACGCGCGCCGCCGACGGCACCCCTCTGGGGGTTCCCTTCCGCCTATGGACCCGCGACACGCCCATCCACGACGATGTGGCCGATTATGCCTGGCCCGAAATGCTGCCCGGCGGCGAGTTCGGCCAATACCGCAACGCCCTCTTTTCGCGGGAAAAGAACCAAAACCTGCATGTTTTCACCGCCCTGCATCAGGACGACTACCGCGCCCGGCTGGCCGAATGGGACGTGCTCCAGCAGCAGGGCAACCGCTACCTGCTCCAGGAAGGCCGCACCATGGTCATCCTGGAGATGGACGAGCAGGGTGTCTTCCTGGAGGTTGCCATCCAGGGGGTGGATTATCCCGACCTGGAGGCCTTCCAGCGGGCCTTTATTGGCGGCAACACCACCAGCCGCGGCGATCAGCTCTCCAAGAGCCCCACCACCGGCGAGGTGCTGGTCAACGGCCAGCCCGTCTACCAATATCCCTTCGACCGCCTGGAGACCATCGACAACCGCGGCCAATACATCATCCGCTGGGACGACAAAGTGATGACCGTGGCGCGCCACGGCCGGCGCTGCACCTACGACTTCAACACCTGGACCTACCAAGGCGATTGCGGCCCGGACCCCGCCCCTCCCGAGCCCTGCAGCCCGGACCTCAACCGGGACGGCGCAGTGAACGCCCTCGACCTGCAGGCCCTAGCCAATCTCATCTTGCAGGGCGGCGGCGGATCATGCGGCGACCTCAATGGCGACGGCGTGCTCGACGGGTTGGATTTGGAGGAGCTGGCTTCCCGCATCTTGGCCGGTGACTAAGACCTTATCCTACGCGCGCCCCACCTGGCGCCCAAATCTTGGTACAGAAGTCCTCTATACCCCCGCAGCCCACCGCGTCTAGAATCCAACTGCCACAGCCGGAGGGACGCCCTTCCGGCTGTATGTGCATCTAATGCGCCCTGCCGCACCCCATCGTCCCCCTTCGTCGGCGCAGCCAGCAAACAGCCAGGGGCTACTTTTCAACCATGCCTGCCTATCGGGGCCCACGTCGCCGCCCGGCCGCTCGGAAGGATGCTATGCCGCCTTTGGCCCATCAGTCTCGCAGCACCTACTCACCCTCCCGGCGGGCTCGCGCCGCAGCCGGGAAAGGTGCCCGACCTCACGCAACGAGGTGCGTCGGCAATGCCACCTACGCCCGATACGCCCTGGAGAGTGAACGATGACCGACCCTCTCAAGTCCCGCCCGCCCCGCAACTTCATCGCCCCCCTGTTAATCGCTGTCGGTCTGCTGGCCTGGACGTTGATGCCGGCCGCGCCGGGGATCAATCCCCTCCCCGACCAGGTGGCCGAGGCCGCCGGCGAGGAGATTTACCAACAGTTCAACCGCTTTGCGCTGGAGAACTTCGGCGCCGAGAAGGAACCCCTGGTCTACGAGAAATTCGGCTCCACCCTGGAGTTCATGCCCCAGGGCGAATGGATCTACGTCTCAGAGCGCTCGGCCGTCATCGCCTTTGAGACCAACCTGCCGGCCAAGTCCCTTGTTAATTTCGGACCCACCTCAGCCTACGGTTCCCAGACCGGGGAACCCGAACGCTATTTCTACCTGCACCTGCACTACCTGACCGGTTTGCAGCCCAACACCACCTACAACTACCAGTTGGTTGCCCGCGACGAGCGCGGCAGCGTGATCGCCAGCGAGAACCGCACTTTTACCACCCGCTCCACCACAGGCGCCATCCACATCCCCGATGACCTATCCGGCCCGCCCTACATCCTCGACCAGCAAGGGGCCACCTATGTAGTCACCCAGGACCTGGTGGTCCCCGGAACGGCCTTCGAAATCGCCGCCCCGGGCATTGTCCTGGACCTGGGCGGCCACCGCATCATCTACAACANCCAGNCCCACCCNGGNGGGATCAGCAATCCGCGCGACCAGGCCTACTTCGGCGTGAAGAACCGGCGCTATGCGGGCGTAAAAGACATCAAGATCCTGAACGGCATTTTGGAACAGGGCGCGGGCAACGACGCTGCCGTAGGCAGCATCGGCTTCAACCCCATTTACATCAGCAGCGTCGGCGGACCTGAGACGGAAATCGCCGGCGTGACCGCCATCTACTCCGGCGCCCAGGTCTCAGGCATCTTCGTCGATTGGCCCGGCGACGAACCCCACACCATCCACCACAACGTAACCCTGGACCGGGGCACCGTGGTCCTCAACCGCCATGGCGCCGGGGTGCGCGGCATCTTGATCTACGACTATCGCGGCTCGACCTCCGTGCGCAACGCCCTGGTGCACCACAACCTGGTCAAGCGCAGCCGCCATGCGGGCATCACCGGCAATGTGCTCTATAACAACGAGGTTTATATCGACAGCTACGACACCAACGCCTACGCCATTGCGCCGCTGGATTTCCGCGAGGGCCACGGCTACGAGGCTTTCAACAACCGCGTCTTCGGCACCGGCTACCACGTGGTGGGCTTCGCCTGGGGCAACAACCTGCACATCTATGATAACTTCGTCCACCTGCAGGGCGTCGAACCCACCAATCGCTCCGACGAATCGGGAACCCACGCCTCGGTCATCGGCATGCGCCTGACCCAGTACGGCGGCTCAACCCACCCGTATGAGGACAACCTGTACGAGAACAACGTCATCGCTGTCTACGGCCGGAACGGCACCACCCTGGTGCGCGGCGTGCAGTTCATGTCCGACCCCAACGTGAAAAACCTGCGCTTTCGAGACAACATCGTCAAAGTCATCGTGCAGGATGACAGCACGCCGCGGGTGGCGGCCGCTGTGGTCGCCGAGGGCGGCAACGGCTGCGAGGACAACCCCCCGGTGATCTATGAGAACAACATTCTGATATCCAACATCACCAACGTCCAAATCGGCGACAGCTACGGCAACGCAGCCTGCAACCACCACTTCCTGGCCAACACCTTCGTCGCCGATAGCGCCACCCTGCACCCCGGCTACGTCACATTTAAATACGATTTCTGGAGCCAATCCGCTCCCCAGCGCACCACGGTGGTGCGGGACGCCGTGTTCCAGGGGGCGGCCAGCCTGGATAGCCTCCACTTTCAGAACGATGAACAGGATTTTCACGTGGAATGGACGCTCAGCGTGCGTGTGCTGGATTCCAGCGGCGCGCCCGTAGAGGGCGCTCAGGTTTCCATTCAGGATCGCCGCGGCACCCTGGTTGCGCAGGGCACCACAGACCCTCAGGGCAACTTCCATGCGCCCCTTAAGCAATACGTGGCCCGCCAGAGCGGCAAAACCGAATACACCCCGCACAGCATTGCCGTATCCTACGGCGACTGGGCCGAGTCTCGCCAGGTCACCATGGACCGCGCCCGCAGCGAGGTGTTCTACACCGGCGCACCGACCGCCTCCTTCCAGGATGTGCCGCCCAACCACCCTTACTTCCCCTACATCGAAGCCCTCTACCGGGCAGGCTATGTCAAGGGCTGTTCAGAGGTCCCACCCCTCTACTGCCCCGACCGCGCCATGAACCGCGCCGAAAGTGCCGTCTTCACCGTGCGCGGCGTTCACGGCGCCAACTTCATGCCCCCCCAACCCAGCGAGCAGGTCTTCGGGGACGTGGCTCTTGACGCCTGGTATGCCGATTGGGTCACCCAGCTATGGGAGGATGGCTACACCGCCGGCTGCAGCTCTGAGCCCCTGCTCTACTGCCCCGAGCGGACCCACTCCCGCGCCGAAGGCGCCGTCTTCTTCCTGCGCATGATGTACGGCGCCGACTACCAACCGCCGCCGGCCAAGGGATATTTCGTCGATGTGCCCCTTGAGGCCTGGTATGCCCGCTGGGTCGATGCCGCCTGGGAGGCGGGCATCGCCGAGATCTGCGGCGAAAACCCCTTGCGCTATTGCCCTGAGGAACCCCTCTCGCGGGCTGTGGCGGCAAGGATGATGTACCGGGCCAAGGGCCTTTCCGCCCCCACAGTGTCCTCGTTCGACGTCCAACCCCGACGCACCCTGGACTCCTTCACCATCACCTGGGCGGTGTCCGATCCCGATGGCCTGCAAAGGATCAACGTTTACCGCGCGCCCGATCAGGGCGGCCGGCCCGATGAGGCCAACAGGAGCCTGGTTGCCAGCATCACCCCAGAGGGGACCTCCCATTCGGGCAGCGCGGTAGACCAGCCCCCAGCAGGCTCCTGGTGGTATAGCTTGCAGGCGATTGACCTTTTGGGAAACCCCGGACGCGAGCCCGACCCGCCCGGTCCCCTGCTGCGGACCAAGGAATCGAACCCCGGCAGCGCGCAGGACCTTTCCCCTTACGTCAACGCTGCCGCGCTGGTTTACCAGCGTGAGCCCGATTACAGCCGCGAAGAATGCATCGAAATCAGCCGGCGCTTTGATCTTATGGGCAGCGCGATCACCTGCCGCCAGGCCATCAAGGAGAACGACCCTTCTGACATCGTCCTGGCCTATACCAATTCCTCCAACTGCTCGCAAGACGATGCGCTCTGCCGATACCTGGAAAGCTTGCCCCATCCTGAAGACTACTTCTTGAACTTCACCAGCGACTCAGTTCAGAACATCGATGGAACAGAGTTTGTGCGCCGGGCAGGAGAAAGGGTGTGTGCCTATGGTTGGGGATGCTCCAACGACGGCAAAGGCATCCGTTGGCAGACCGACTACATTTCCCCTTCTTCTCGCGCCACCATCATCGATTTCTACGCCAACAATCAACTCCCCCAATACACCGACGGATGGATCTTCGACAACAACGACCGGGGATGTGCATACTCCGGGAGGCTGGAAAGCGGCTCCGTGGAATACGGCTACTCGGCACCCTTTGAGTTCTCGCGCGGCATGCCCATGGAGGGCTACTGCAACGCGCTGAAAGCGGAGATGGAGGAACGGTTGCCACAGAATTGGTATTTCGTCGACAACACCTCCAACTACCAGACAGCCCATTGCGGTGGATATGGCTGGCAAGACTGCACCTCGGAATGGCAGGGGGTTCAACTCAGTCGTTCCTACGCCAGGGCCTTCATGGTCACCCGGGGAGTTTTCCAGGAATTTCAATACCGCATCAGCGACACACTTGCCAACTTCGAAGACGGCTACGGAGGCTTGGAAGAAATCTGGGAGGCCAAGGGCAGTCCCGCCAACCACCTTTACATTATGTGGTGGGTGAGCAGCGCTCCGCAGGGAATCCAGGCGAACGGGGAGCGGGTGAAGCTCTTTGCCCTGGGAACCCACCTCATCTACCAATGGGAGCGTTCCTTCCTGCGCTATGACGGCCAGAATGCCAACAACACGCCCCTGACGGGCGACTGGATTGGTGCCATGAGCGCCCCCATCGGGGATCCGCTGGGCAAGCGCTATCAGCTGGACGAACAAACCCTGCGTCGCGATTTCGAAAACGGCTTGGTCATCGTGCGCTACCGTACCCACTCCAGCCAAAGTTACGCTGATTCGGCGACGTACGACTTGGGAGGTCTGTACCGCCCGCTGCGCGCCGACGGTTCCCTGGGGGCCCCGATAAGCAGCATCACCCTGCGCAATGCGGAGGCCTTCATCGGCATCAAGGATGGATAAGAAGGTGGAATACGGGAGGCCTTCCGGCCGCAAGAGAAGCGTTCTCGCCACCCCTTGCGATCAGAATGGCGTAGCCGGCTGCTGCGCTGTCCTTGCGCCCCTGACCATGGTACTGCCATCCGACACGCCGAATCCATGTAACGCCTATCGGCGGGGATCGTACGCCAAGTAA
>MTPE01000084.1 GCA_002011835.1 Desulfarculaceae bacterium JdFR-95
CGTCTCCCGGACCAGCCTCCTCGATGCGCGCCCGGTCCCAGGAGTCCATCTCCTCGGCGCTGGTGCGCACGAAAAGCGCCATGTCCGTGGTGTCCGCCGCCTCCAAACGAGACCCTCCTCCCTCGATCACCCTGAACCTGCTCATGCTGCGCTCCTCTCACGTCTCCTGGCGGGAAATCTCGTCAGCCTGCTCATGACCTCCGCCCGCCCCGGCACGCGTCTCAGGCCGGGGCCCGGCAGACCGGGTCGGCCACCGTGGCCTGCAGGTGGGCCAGCTCGCGGGCGGTGTAGGGCCGACCCCGGCCCAGGGCCTCGCGCCGCCAGGCGGTGTTGGGATCCAGGGCCTGCAGGGTCCAGCGCTGGCATCCCCGCACCGCCTCGGCCATGGCCGCCAGCTCCCGCGGCCCGTGCCAGGCGGGCCAGATGGTGCTGCGGAACTCGTGGTCCACCCCCGAGTCGACGAGGAAGGCGATGGACTCGCGCAGGCGGGCCAGCTCCACCGCCCGGCCCGCGGCCCGCGCGTAGGCCACCGGCTCCAGGGGCGCCTTGAGGTCCATGGCCACCGTGTCCACCAGGCCCCGCTCCACCAGCTGGCGCAGCACCGCCGGCCGGTAGCCGTTGGTGTCCAGCTTCACCTGGAAGCCGGCCTCCTTGATCGCCGCCAGCATGCGCGCCAGACCCGGATGCAGGGTGGGCTCGCCCCCGCTGACCACCACCCCGTCTATCCAGCCCACGAAGGGCCGCAGCCGCCCCAACACCTCGGCCAGGGGCAGGCTGGCGTACTGATCGGGATCGGCCACCAGCCCGTGGTTGTGGCAGTAGGGGCAGTTGAAGTTGCACCCCGGCAGGAACATCACCGCCGAGATCTTGCCCCGCCAGTCGATGAAGCTGGTCTCCAGCAGGCCCTTGACCGGGGGCAGCTCCGGCGCCGGCCGCGGCACCGCGGGCAGGGGACGGCCGCCTCTTTTCAGGGCTCCCTCAGGCACGGGCCACCTTGCTCAGGTAGGACTTGATCTTCAGCGCCCCGGTGATGTGGGTCATGTCGTCCAGCACCAGGATGGGCAGCTCCCGCTCGGCCACGTCCACCAGCTCGTGCCAGGCCAGGTGGGCCAAGGCGTCGGGGTTGTCCGGCCCCAACACCTCCTGCCGGATGCCCAGGGCCTCCAGGTCGAAACGGTCGGTGATGTAGTGGCACTTCTCACAACCCACCTTGGTGAACAAGATCATGGCCGATCTCCCTCCTCGCTTGCGTTCCTGCTCGGGTCACCCTTTCTTACGGCCGTCACCTCCGGAGTGGGGCGATCACTACGGATCGGAGCCAGCTCCGTCTCCCCTCTCCGGACAGACGGCCCGGAAACGACAGGCCGCACAGCCCGGCCCGGGCGATGGGGCGAACTCCTCGCGGGGAGGCGGGGCGGACCCGTCGCCGTGCGCGGCGTCCATCGCGGCCAGCTCCGCGGCGATCTCCCTCCTCAGCTCCTCGAACTCCTCCTCCTCCCACGTCACCTCCAGCAGCTCCACGTCGGGCAGGTGACACAGCAGGGCCTCCACCTCCATTCCCCAACGCAGGCGGGCACAGGCCGCGTACAGCATGGCCTGCCGCCTGTCCTCCGGCCGGGGACGACCGGTCTTCCAGTCCACCACCACCACCCGGCCCTCCCGCTCCACGGCCAGGTCGATCACCACGTACACCTCCCCGCAGTCCGGGAGGCGGAAGCGGACGATGTCCTCCACGCTCAACAGGCGCTCCCGCGGCGTCTCGCGCAGGAGGGTCAGGTCGGGCGCACCATGGAAGGCCTCCACCGCGGCCACCGCCTTCTCCACCAGCTCCCGCCATTCCTCCGGGGGGACCCGCTCCTGGTAGGCGTGCTCCTGGAGGCAGAAGCCGTAAGGAGACCTCTCCCGCGCCGCTCGCAGGGAGCGGCGGTACATCTGACGCATGCGCCGGCGGACCAGGTCCCCGACCTGGTGTGGGGGAGTGGGCTGGACGGAGGTGAAGTGGGCGGCCAGGGCGTCGTGCACCACCCGGCCGGCCCACATCCAGCGGTTCACCAGGCGTTTCAGCCGCCTGATCTCCAGGGCTTCCTCGGTGGGGTCCTTCTCCAGGCCTTCCCAGGCGCCGTAGTAGTGGAACCAGTAGGCCCTCCGGCACTCCCTCCAGAGCGCCGCCCGGCTGAAGCTCCAGGCGGGGCGCTCCGGGGCGGACATGGGTGAGGGATACGGTCCGCTCGTGGACCGGGCGGGGGACACTGCGAAGCGATCCATGACTCCCTCTCTTCCGTGGTTCACGGTCGGATCCTCCTTCGCCGCCACCTCCAGGGTGGTACCGGGTTCGGTCGTGACCAGAGGCCCTTGCCCTCCCTTCGTGCCGCTTCCTCCAGTGCCCGGAGCCGCTGGGAGCGGGAGTAGCGGCGGTAGTGCCACGCCATCCCGGCCGCCACCATGGCGGGGCCGAGTTCCCTCCCCGCGGCACGCGCCGCGGCCACCAGCCTCCCGTAACGGTCGCGGGTGCGCGGCAGCACCGTCACCAGCCCTCCTCCCCTCTCCAGGAGCCTCCGCAGGTGTTCCCTGGCCTGACGGCCGAAGGGTTGGTCTCTCTCGGGTGCGTCCACCTCGGCCAGGCGTATGGTCACTCTCCCGGTCGCGCAGGCGGCCACGAAGGTGTCGCCGTCCAGGACGGCGAGGACCATGCAGCGCATGCTCGGTTCGGCCCCCGGGCCGTGAGAGGGTGCGGCCAGGAGGATCAGGAGCACGATGAGCGACACGGCCATGGGATGTCCTCCGAGGATGGTCTCTCTGGAGAGACTAGGAGGGTGGCGCGCCGGGCCGGGCCGCGGCTCCCGGCCCGGTACGCCCGAAGGGAAGGGGATCCGAATGTGGTTCGATGGGCCGCGGTTCGGATCCCACGGGGTCGAGGGGTGTTGGAAGGTTCCCGGGAGGGGTCAGGAGGGGAGGGGACGGCAGCAAGGACGAGCCCTGCGGACCCTCATCGGCGGAACGCCCGTCCGAACGCCCGTCCCAGGTCGTTGATCGCGACTCATCGCCCGCTCTCCCGGAACACACGCCGCAGACGCGCCTCCAGGCGCACTCGACGGTCCAGACTGCGCACCCGGTGGGTGACGTAGTGGGTCAGGATGTTGAAGAGCACCCACCAGGTGAGCGTGCGAGTGCGCAAGCCTTCCAGACGCAGGTTGCAGGCCGTCTCCACCTCCCGGTGGAGTTCCTCCGTGGCCTTGCGCCCCAGTTCCATGCCCTCCATGATCTCCTCGTACTCGTGGGGCCGCACCGGCCGTTCGGTCCAGTCGGTCCAGATCCGGGCCTGCCGGGCCAGCACCTCCAGACCCTGGTCCAGTTGCTCCATCACCAGGGGCAACACCTCCCGGGCGGTGTGCCTCCGCCGAAGGGACACCGTCTTCTCGCCCATGGTCAGGCCGTTGCGGCAGACCAGGCGCCAGGCCCCGAAGTCCACGCCGCTGGAGGCCGAGGTGTCGTAGCTGCCGTGGACCACCACACGGGGGGAGATCATGTCGTCCTCTCCCACCGGCACCCGTACCTCCGGGAACACGTACTCGGCCCACATCCTGCCGCCGTCGTTGGAGAACTCCAGCCGGGCCACAGGTCGGCCGTACTCGGGATGGAGCGAGATCGCCTCCTCCACCGAGGCCAGCAGGTCCTCGTGCCGCACCAGCCGGTAGCGGTCCGAGACCACCGAGTACACCGTCTTGGTGTCGGGGTTCACCAGCGCCTTGTAGCCATCCATCAGGTACGAGGGCAGGTACCCCCAACTCACCGGCTGGGGTTCCACTCGGGGAAACTCGCGATTCAGAAGGGTGTCCATGTCCTCCTCCTCGTCGCTGACCAGGAGAGTCCACCAGAAGGGCCCGGCATGGGTGTTTCCCCTGCCCTCGGGCGGCCCGGGCCCGCGCCGTCCTGTGGTTGGACCCTGGGGCCGTGGGTGAGGGTGGCGTGTTGACTGATGATATCGCATACGATATCATCAAAAGCGTGGGCCGGGCAGAGGACATACTCCAGCGAATGAGGCGAAACCCACGTGACCGGCGCATCGAGTCGCTGGAGGCCGTGGCCCGCAGATTGGGTATGCTGGTGAGGCGTCCCGGTAGCGGATCCAGCCACGTGATCTTCGGCCATCCCTCGGTGGAGGAGATCGTCTCGGTTCCGGCCAGACGCCCCTTGAAGCCGGTCTACCTGCGGCGGTTCCTGAAACCGGTGGAGCGGATCGAGGAGGCGAGGGCCAGGAGGGAATAGGGCATGGAGGAACTCTACAGATACCCCTTCGAGGTGCGTCCCCTGGACCCCGAGGAGGGAGGGGGCTACCTGGTGACCTTCCCCGATATCCCCGGTTGCATGAGCGACGGGGAGACACCCGAGGAGGCGATCCGGAACGGCCTGGATGCCCTGCGTGCCACCCTGGAGGCCCTCGAGGAATGGGGACGCCCCATTCCCGAACCCGGTTGTACGGCCAAGGCCAGTGGCAGGATGGCGCTTCGTCTGCCCAAGAGCCTGCATGCCAAGCTCATCGCCCGCGCCCGTCAGGACGGCGTGAGCATAAACACCGAGGCCGTGACCCTCATCGCCGAGGGCCTGGGGCGGCGTGCGGCCAGGGATGGGGATGAGCCTCCGGCTGGCCCGGCGGCCTGAGACACCGCGGTCGGTTCCCTCTAGGCGGCCCGGGCCAGCTCCACCTCACCGGCGCCACCCGGCCCGAACTCCTCCAGGCCTTGACCCTCGTGACCCGAGGCGACCTCCACCCGCCGGGTGAACAGCCACAGGAAACGCCTCCGGTCCACGGGGGGCAAGCCCAGTCTCGCCAGGAAGGGGGACCGCCGGCCGCGGGTCCAGCTCGTCACCAGACGGTCCTTGGCCCGGGTGAGGGCCACGTACAACAGCCTGCGTTCCTCCGCCTCGTCCTCGGCCAACCGATGCGGATAGCTCCCCTGATCGAGAAAGGGAACGTATACCACCGGGAACTCGAGGCCCTTGGCGGCGTGGACCGTCATCACCCGCACACCGGAACGGCTCCTTTCCGCCAGACGCGCCAGCTTGCGCGCCAGCGCCCGCAGACTGCGGACCCCCTCGGCCAGACGAAGGAACTCCACCTTCTCCTCCTCGTCCAGGTCGAAACGTGCCTCGGGCGTCCTTTCCAGGTACCCCACCATCTCCGCCAGGACCGCCTGGACGTTGCGCGTGCGCCGATACCCCTCCCACAGACGACCCACCAGGCGCCGGAACTCCGCCCCTCGCCAGACCATCCACCGCCGCGGCATGGGCGCGCGGGTGGCCTCCCAGAGATCCCCGCCCCCGTCGGCCGCCGCGGCCTCCACCGCCGTCCGCCAGGAAGCTCCCAGATATACGCAGGCCGTACGTGCGGCCAGGAAGAAGGTGTCACGGTCCACCGCCCTCGGCGCCGCCAACGTGGCCACCAGGGCCCGCAGACCCTCGAAACGCTCGGCGCTGGACAGTCCTTCCTGGTCCAACACCGGCACCCCGGCCTCCCGCAAGGCCGCCGCCACCCGCAGAGCCTCCGCGTTGGTCCTGAGCAGTACCGCCACCTCCCAGGGCCGCGCCTCCCTCCCGATACGTTCCACCAGCCAGGCCAGTTCCTCCTCGCGATCGCGAGCCTGGTGCCACTCCAGCCGCCCGGCCTCCTCACGCGCCGGCACGTACCGACGCGAGGCCAGACGGACGGCCCTCTCCACCAACAGTCGCCGGGAACGCCAGTTCACCGCCAGGGACCTGCGGGTGGTCCAAGGGAACCCTTCCAGCAGACCGGGATCGGCGCCCCGGAAGCCGTAGATGGCCTGATCGGGATCACCGACCATGAAGACGGTGGCGCCGGGACGGCCGGCCAACAGACGTAGCACCTCCACCTGGATGGGATTCAGGTCCTGGGCCTCGTCCACCAGAAGGTGCTTCCAAGGCAACACGCCGTCCCAACCGCCGGCCGCCAGCAGCCTCCGGGCCCCGAGGAGCAGGTCGTCGAAGTCCCACGCTCCCTCCAGGGCTTCCTGGTAGACCTGCACCAAGGGATCACGCGTATGGCCCGCCGCCTTGGCCCGCGTGATCCGCGCCGCCACCCGACGCGGGTCCGTCCCGGTGACCCCTGCGGCCTCGGCCAAAGCCCTGCGGCGCACGGCTTCGCCGGCCAACTCCGGCGACACGCCCGTGAGCCGCCGTACCACCTC
>MTPE01000042.1 GCA_002011835.1 Desulfarculaceae bacterium JdFR-95
TTCTTCTTTTTCCGCTTGAACAGGCGCATGGTCTTTTCCGCGGGTTGCCGTACCAGGAATCGGTCCGGGCCTAATCTAGCCGCGGGGGGGCGCGGCGTCAAGCGGCGGTGGAGGTCTCGCCCTCGGGGGTGGCGTCGATGGTGGTGACCGGCAGCAGCACGGTGAAGGTGGTGCCCTGGCCCTCGCGGCTGTGTACCAGGATGCGGCCNCCGTGCTTGGCNACGATGCCCTGGGACACACTCAGTCCCAGACCGGTGCCCTTGCTGGCCTCCTTGGTGGTGAAGAAGGGGTCGAAGATGAAGGGCAGGATCTGGGCCGGGATGCCGCAGCCGGAGTCGATCACCTTGACCGCCAGAAACCCGGGCTCGTCCGCCGGCACCACCATGACCTGGATCTTGTCCCCCTTCTGCGAGGCGTCGCGGGCGTTGAGGATCAGGTTGAGGAACACCTGCTGGAGCTGCTGGCTGTCGCCGTGTACGCGGGGCAGGTGGTCGGCGGCCTGGAACTCGATCTTGATGCCCGAGAGCTTGAGCTGGTTGGCCACCAGGTCTATGGTCTCGCGCACCAGTCGGGACAGGTCCAGGGGCTCCATGCGCGAGCCGGACTCGCGGGCGAAGTCCAGCAGGTTGCTGATGATGCGCTGGGCGCGGGTGGCCTCCTTGACCACGTCGTCCACCATCTCCTTGCGCTCGGTGTCGTCCAGCCGGTCGTAGTCCTCCTGCAGCATGTGGGCGGTGAGGATGATGTTGTTGAGGGGGTTGTTGAGCTCGTGGGCCACCCCGGCGGTGAGGGTGCCCACGGCCTGCATCTTGTGCGACTGGATGAGCAGGGCCTCGCGCTTGCGCTGTTCCTCCATCATGGTGTTGATGGCCACGGCCAGGTCGGTGAACTCGTCGCGGAAGCGGTGGGTGGGGGTGATGGGGGTGAAGTCCCCGGTGGCGATGCGGCGGGCGTACTCGCGGAAGCGGGTGATGGAACGCATCAGGCGGCTGCCCAACAGATAGGCGTTGACCACCAGGATGAAAATGAGCAGGGCCAAAGAGAGGATCAGCATGCGGCGGGAGTGGGCCAGGCTCTGGGAGAGGTCCCGTTTCTCCCGGTCCATCAGGGTCAGCGCCGCGGCCACCACCTTCTGGCCCTGTTTGCGCACCCGGGGCTGCAGGGTCTTCCTGAGGCGCGCCAGCTCGGCGGCGTCGCCCTGCTGTTGGGCCTCCTGCAGGCGCTCCAGCAGGGCCTGGTAGGCGCGCAGGCGGGAGAGCATGTCGCGGTCCCAGCCCTCGCCCATCACCTGGGCCAGGCGGCCGGCGTTGCGGGTGATGATCTGTTCGGCCCG
Source organism: Desulfarculaceae bacterium JdFR-95 (assembly GCA_002011835.1). Lineage (GTDB taxonomy): Bacteria > Desulfobacterota > Desulfarculia > Desulfarculales > Desulfarculaceae > Desulfocarbo. The sequence goes on from MTPE01000042.1 coordinate 1,334, forward strand.
GAACACGCTGTCCAGGGCCTCGTCCAGGTCGCTGCCGTAGAGGAAGAAGTTCTTCTCGAAGCGCCGGGCCTGTTCCACCTCCAGCAGGTAGTCGCTGACCACCTCCAGGAAGTGGATCTTGGCCTCCATCTCCTCGGTGCGCACCACCAGGCCCACGGCGATGGCGGTGGTGAGCAGCAAGGCCAGGAAGAAGCCCAGGAATATCTGCAGGCGCAGGCTGAGGCGCGGGCGTTCCAGGAGGGCGCGGCGAGCCTCCTCGGCCGCTTGCTTGCCCCCGGAGGAGACCTCTGGGGTCTCGCCCAGGCCGGGGGGCAGAGAGGATGGCTGGGCCGGCGTGGACATGGGCTTGCGCGCCGGGTTTCTCAGGCGCCGTCGTCGCCCGCGGGCTGGTAGTCGATCTCGAAGCCCAGGTGGCGGGCGGCCATCACGATCACCCGACGCAGGTCGTCGGGCTTGAAGGGCTTGGCGATGAAGTCGAAGGCGCCCTTGTCCATGGCCTCGCGGGCCAGGTCCATCATGGCGTAGCCGGTGATCATGATCACCTTGGTCTCGGGCCAGCGCTGGCGCACGAACTCCAGCACTTGCATGCCGTCGATGTCTTCCATGCGGATGTCGGTGACCACGATGTGGAACTGTTTCTCCTGCAGGCGCTGCATGGCCTCCTTGGGGTCTTCGTAGACCTCCACCTGGCAGCCCAGCTTGGCCAACGCCGGCTTCAGGCGCCGGCCCACGATGGGCTCGTCGTCCAGCAGGAGTACCTCCACCGCTTCGGACATGGCTTCTCTCCTCCCTGCCGCGGGCCGCGGGCGGCCCCTATCCTCCCGCCTTGTCGAAGAAGCTGCGCACCACGTGCACCTCCACGTATTCCACCCCCGGCACCTGGCGCGCGATGTCGCGCACGGTCCTCTGTTTCTTGCGCTGATCCAGCTTCAGGCCCCGCAGTTGCACCACCACGGTGCCGTCGGAGGCCTGTACCCTCACGTCGGGGAACTGGTCCATGAGCCGCTGGTGGACCCGACACTCCAGCAGCCGGTCCTGCAGGCACTTGCGGGAGTAGGTCATGGGCTGGAACTTGCGGTAGCCGGCGGTCTCGCAGATGATCTCCACCGCCTGCTTCGGCTCGATGGAGGCCAGGCTGAGCACCATGTCGTACAGGCTGGGGTCGTTCTCGTCTTTCTGGAAGAACTCCTGGGCCCAGCGCTGGCGGGCCGGCTCCTGGGGGTCAGGCTTCTCGGCCAGGATGCGCACCAGCAGGGCGTGGCTGATGCCGGTGAGGTACAGGTGGGCGCCCAGGCCATAGCACACCGCGCCGTCCTCCTGCAGCCGCTCCAGGCAGGCGGCCTGGAGGTGGACCAGCAGGCGGCGGCGGCTGCGGCGGTTGAACAGGTTGGGCGGCTCCTCCAGGGTGCGGCGCAGCTCGGCCGCGGCCAGGGAATGCTCCCGGGCCACCTCCTCCACCAGCTCCCGGCCCAGGAAGCGGTAGCCCAGGGCCTCGGCCACCTGGCGCGCTATCTGGCCCCCCAGCTCGAAGTGGTTGGCGGAAATGGCGATTATGGGCATGTCTCTTACGTCCTCGTGTGATAGGGCTCGGCTGCCGGCGGCCGGCTTCACACCGCCTCGGGGGGCAGGGGCAGGCCCTCGTAGACCTCCACGTTGTTGATCCCCTCGATCTCCCCCTGCAGCTTCTCCAGGCGCTTCCTCAGTTGCCGGCCGTGGCGGAAGCCCTGCTTAGTGTAAACTACCACGTTGCCGTACTCGCACGTCACCCCCAAATCCACGCAGTCGGCCTCCACCAAGGCGGCCTTGACCTGGCAGGCCAGGGCCAGGTCCTCGATCTTCTGCTGGGCCTCGGGGGTGGTGCGGAAGCCCTCGCGGCCCACCGCCTCCACGATCAGGTCCACGGCGTCGTCCACGGTGAGCTTGTCGATGTGGATCACCAGGTCGTAGAGGGAGGGGTCCCAGGGGTCCACGCCGTAGAGACTCTGGGTCCACTTGCGGCGTTCGGCGTCGTCCTTGAGCAGCAGGCTGCGGGCCTCGGCCGCGCTGATGCCTTCGCGGGCCATCTCCGCCGCCACCCGGTCCTCCAGGTTGGCGATNATGCGCACCCGCAGCACGTGGGGAATGCCCTTGAGCAGCAGGTGGCCGGCCAGGCCGTGGTAGACNAGGTTGTCCTTCACCGCCCGGCTCACCAGGGCGCTGCGGATGTAGGCGATGTAGCACTGCTTGCCGTGGGTGAAGCGATCCAGGATGGAGGGCGCGTCGTGGATGGCCCGTACCAGCTTGATCTCCGGGGTGTGGAAGCGGTCCGATGCCTCCAACAGCACGTCCCGGCTCACCACGTCGTAGCCCAGGCGGGCGGCGGTCTTCTCCGCCACCTCCCGGCCCTTGCTGTAGGAACCCCGCGAAATGGTGATGATCGCCATGTCGCCTGCCTCCGGTCTGGGGGTTCAGGGAAAACGGCGCGGCATCGCGGTCGCGGCCGCCGGCAGCACGGCGGGGACCGTGGTGTCGGCCTGTCCGGGGCGCCGCTGCCCCGGATGGTTGCCAATCCGTTGTGCGGGCCCGCGCGCCATACCCCTTTCGCGCCTCCGCGGCTCAGAAGAACAGGTAGAGCATCGCGATCATGACCACCAGGAAGATGACGCTGATCACGGTGCCGGCCTTCATGAAGTCCACGCTGCGGTAGCGGCCCGGACCCATGTAGAGGGCGTTGACCTGGTGGGTGGGCAGGATGAAGGAGTTGGAGGTGGCCAGGCCCACCACCAGGGCGGCCATGCGGGGGTCGGCGCCCGCGGCCATGGCCATGTTCACCACCAGGGGCACCAACAGCACCGTGGCGCCCACGTTGCTGATCACCAGGGTGAAGACGGTGGAGAGCAGGCCCACCACCGCCAGCAGCACGATGGGCTCCACCGAGCCGATGGCGTTGAGCACGGTGTGGGCGATCCAGGCCGCGGTGCCGGTCTTCTCCGTGGCGATGCCCAGGGGGATCAGCCCGCCCAGCAGGAACACGGTGCGCCAGTCCACCGCCTGGTAGGCCTCGTCGATGGACAAGACCCGGGTGATCACCATGCCCAGGGCCCCGGTCATCAGGCACACCGAGAGCTGGATCTTGAACACGATCACCATCACCAGGGCCACGGTGAGCCACAAGGCGGCGAAGAATGCCTTGTCCGGCCGCATCTCCTCCACGTCGATGGGGGTGGTGAACAACAGGCCCCCCTCCTCGTGCAGCAGCTGCAGGTGGCGCCAGGTGCCGTGCAGCAGGATGGCGTCGCCCACCTGCAGGGGGAGCTGGCCCAGCTCGGCCCGGTAGATGTTGCCCTCGCGGTATATGGCCAGGGGGGTGACCCGGAAGCGCTCGCCCCAGTCCAGTTGGTTTATGGTCTTGCCCACCACCGGCGAGCGCGGGGCCACCACCGCNTCCACCGTGCCCGAGGCGTGTTCGGCCATCTCGTCCTTGAAGGTCTCCAGATCCTCTTTGAGGATCATGCCCTCCTTCTCGGCCATACGGCGCACGTCCTGCTCGCGGCCGTGCACCACCAGGTCCACCCCGGAACGGATCACGGTCTCCGGCGGGGGATTGAGCACCTTGAAGTCGGGCGGCTCGGTCAGGGCCACCACGCTGACCAGGTAGCGCCGGCGCAGGCCCTCCACGGTCACGGGATCGCGGTAGTGGGTGAAGTCGTCCGGGGTGTGCAGCTCCCAGGCCTCGCCCAGCTCCTCCAGGATGCGGTTGGTGGCGCGCTGCTCCTGCTCCGCGGGCGATGCCTCTTTGTCCTCCCGTCCCCCGGGCAGGATGAAGCGCCCGAACAGCACGAAACAGGCGATGCCGCTCAGCACCAGGGCCACGCCCACCGGCGTCACCTCGAACAGGCCGAAGGGCTTGAGCTTGAAGGGCGCGATCAGGTCGTTGAGCAGGATGAGAGGACTGGAGCCCACCAGGGTCACTGTACCGCCGAGGATGGCCGAGAAGCCGATGGGCATGAGCAGCTTGCTGATGGGGATCTTCAGGTTCTTGCTGATGCGCTGGATGGCGGGCAGAAACAGGGCCGCGGCCCCGATGTTCTGCATGAAGCTGGAGATGCCCGCCACGGTCAGCGAGATGAAGATCACGATGCGCGACTGACTCTTGCCCGCCAGGCGCACGATGGGTCCTACCAGGCGGTTGATGATGCCGGTCTTGTCCAGGCCGGCGCCGATGATGATCACCGCGATGATGGAGACCACGGCATTACTGGACAGGCCGGAGAACGCCTCCTTGGGGGTCACCAGGTCCAGTAAGGGCAGGGTCACCATCATCAGGATGGCCACCACGTCCACCCGGACCCACTCCACGATGAACAGGAAGATGGCCAAGCCGATCATGGCCATGACCAGGATCATCTGGTTGGTGAGCTGCGGCATGAGGTCACCCCTGGTCTGGAGTAGTGGTCTCTTTCACAAGCGGGCCGATTCTAGCAGACATCGCCGCAGAAAGACAAGTAGATCGCCGAACTTTTTTCAGGGCATATTCCAGCGGGCAGGAGGGGAAAACGGAGAAAAACCCACGACTTCCCCAGCCTGTCTCCCATGCGCCCCCCTTGAGGCCGGGGTTTCTTTTCATATTGAAACGCCCCACTCAGAATCAGGGGCACCCGAGGCCCGTCGGGGGGAGGTTCGGTCTCGGCTGGAGGGACGCGTAGCAGACGGGCACCCCCCGCGGCAGACACCCCACCGCTGCTCGGAGGCCGGTGGCCCCGAGGCGGCAGAGCCTAGGCGGCCAGCTCCTGGCCCTGGGCCAGGTCCACGCTGAGCAGGCGACTGACCCCCTTCTCCTCCATGGTCACCCCGT
>MTPE01000189.1 GCA_002011835.1 Desulfarculaceae bacterium JdFR-95
GGCGGGAAGAACAGGGGTGGTCTCCCCCCGCCCCCGCAGACCGAGGTGCGGGGGGACACCGGGCGTCACCGTCCATGGCGACTGGCAAGGGTGGGACGCTTCCCTGCGTCCTTGCCCACCGTCTGGCCAGGACTTCCAGCCGGCGGGCAGCCTTCTGCCCTAAGTCGTAGCAAGGGATGTGCCATGACCGCCTCGGAGGTAGGTTTTGCAAAAAATAGTCCTGATTCCAATTGGTTGTGCGTATCGACCGCTTTGCCCCCGGCCGGGCGCTCTCTGGGCGGGGAGGTGGATTCTCACCTGGGGGTGGGAACATCCTGCCTTTTCAGGCCGGTTCCTGATATCCGCACAGGCGGTCCAGTTCGTCTTTGAGGCGGTTCAGCTCGTCTTCCAGTTCCTGGCGGGCTCGTTCGGTCTGCTCTGGGGTCATACGGGGGGGATAGCGTAGTATGCGTCCGGCCTTGACTTTGATACGGGCGAAGGGTTTGGGCAGGATGGTGTGGTCCCAGCTCTTGGGGAAGGTCCAGAGTCGGTCGGCCGACCACATGATGGGCAGCAGGGGCAGTCCGGTGCGGCTGGCCAGGGCCACCATGCCTTTTTTGGCCACGTAGCGGGGCCCCCGGGGGCCGTCGGCCACGGTGGCGGCGTGCTGGCAGAGGCCGGCGCGGAGCATTTCGGCCATGCGTTCCAGGGCCTGGCGTCCGCCGTGGTGGCTGGAGCCGCGCACCGGTATGCCGCCCATCATACTGATGAAGCGGGCCAGGTATTCGCCGTCGCGGCTGCGGCTGACCATGATGGCGGGTCTCAAGCGGCCGAACAGCCACAGGAAGAAGATGGCCCCGCGGTGCCAGGTCACGGCCACGCAGGGCTCCCTGCCTTTGAGGAACCGCGTTTCCTCCTCGGGGCTCAGTATCTCCACCCGGCAGGTGGCGAACCAAAGGCGGCACAGCCAGCCCCCCAGGCGCACCAACAGCCCGATCTTGAAGCGTTCCCAAGCACTGAATTCCGGGTCCCGCGGCATAGGCCCCATTATTACACAGGCGGGCTCGGCCGTCAGGTAGGGCCGCCTTGACCTCCTCGTTGGCGGTCCCTAGACTGGATACAAGGAAGCCCTGCACACATCGGGTCTTGCATCACTCTGGATGAGGGGAGGACGTGGCTTTTCTGGCCAAGTTTTGGTGGCTGGTGCCCTTGGCAGCTTTGGTGGCGGGCTGGGTCAGCGGAGTGTTGCCCCTGCCGGTGTGAGTGGCCACCATCTGCAGTCTGCCGGGAGCAGGCCCCTGAAGCGCGCGTCCACTCTCACCGGCACTGGATGGGCAGTACCTCGTGCAGGCGCACCATCCTGAGCACCTGGTATATCTCGGGCGGTACTTGCTCCAAGCAGACCCTGATTCCCCGCTTTTCCGCCTCGCGGTTGAAGGCCAACAGCTTGCCTATGGCCGTACTGGAGAGGCTGGCCGCCGAGGACAGGTCGAAGGCCACAGAGGAGACGCCGTCGAACTCCAGCTGGCGCCACTGGTGTTCCAACGCCTGGGCCTCCTCCTTGTCCATTCGTCCTTGCAGGTGGATCCGCAGAACTTCCCCCTGTCGCTCGATCCTGAAGGCCACTTTTTGCTCCTGGGTGTGATCCACGGCGTGTTTGCTGGCTCGGATTGTCCTGTGGGGCGGGCAGGCCAATTATACCGGGCTTGTTGCCAAAAGCCACTGAAGAATAAGGAGTTTTCTCAGCGTGCGCAGTCGCGGGGGTCGCCGCGCAGCTTGTCCAGGCCGTGGGGCAGGGCGGGCAGGATGGTCTCCAGGCCCTCCTGGCATCCCTTGGGCGAGCCGGGCAGGTTGACGATCAGGGTGGCGCCGCGGATGGCGCATACCCCCCGGCTGAGCATGGCGTGGGGGGTGTGGGCCAGGCCAGCGGCGCGCATGGCCTCGGCCANGCCCGGCACCAGGCGCNGGCACACCTGGAGGGTGGCCTCGGGGGTCACGTCGCGGGGGGACAGCCCAGTGCCGCCGGTGGTGAGCACCAGCGAGACCNGCAGCTCGTCGGCGTAGCGCCTCAGGGCCGCGGCGATGGCCTCCACCTCGTCCGGCACCACGCCTTGCTCCACCACCTCTATCCCCGCCCGCGCCAGCATCTCCACCAACAGCGGCCCGGCCTTGTCCTCGCGCTGGCCCTGGCTGGCCTTGTCGCTCACCGTGAGTATGGCGGCCTTGTGTTGCATGTGTCTCATCCCAGTCGCCGCTGCAGGGCGGGGTCGCAGACCTGGGCGCTGGCGGGCAGCTCCGCCGGCACCGGCCGTCCCTGGGCGTCCAGCTTGACCAGCCAGCGGGCCTGGGCCTCGGCCAGGAGCAGGCCCTGGTCGGCCAGCTCCAGCTTGGCCGCGGCCCGTACCATGCGCCCGCGATGTTCCTCCACCCAGCCGATCACCTCCAGCTCCCGCTGCAGGGGTACGGGCCGGCGGAAGGTGGTCTCCATGCGGGTGGTGAGCCCTTGGCCCACGTAGAACAGCACCGCATAGGCCATGATCTCGTCCAGCAGGGTGGACACCACCCCGCCGTGGGCGATGTCCACCCAGCCCTGGAAGTGGGGGGGCAGGCTTATGCGGCAGCGGGCCTGGCCGTCCTCCAGCCGCACCCGCATGTGCAGGCCGTGGGGGTTGTAGAGCCCGCAGGCGAAGCAGTATCCGTCGTCGCTGAGGCTGGTCTCCTTCAGGAAAGCCACGTCTTCTCTCTCCCTGGCCCAGTGCCTCTCCAATCCTGCCAGAGCCGGGCCGCGGGGGCAAGGGCCTCTGACGGGGGTTCGCCTTGTGAGCTTCGGCGCTTGCGCCCGTGCCCGGCCTGGGGTAGCATCTTGCACTGCCTTTGATGCGGATTCGAAGGACCCATGAGCCCGAGACGTTTCCACAGATCCCGACACCGCCGCCGTTCCCTGCGGCGTATTCGTCCCCGTCCCCCGGAGCCGGCCGAGAGCGAGGCAAGCGGCTTCCATCCCCGCGTGAACCGCCGTCTGGCCCCGGTGCTGGCCGAGATCGGCGTACCCGAGGCCACCCCCTTCCGGCCCGACCCCTTCCAGGTGGAGGCGGTGGAGAAGCTCGCCACCGGCGACGTGGTGGTGAGCGCCCCCACCGGCAGCGGCAAGACCTGGATCGCCGAGCAGGCCATCCGCGCCTGTCTGGAGCGTGGCCACCGGGCCTGGTACGCCAGTCCCCTGAAGGCGCTGTCCAACTCCAAGTACGCCGAGTTCATGGAGATATTCGGCGAGGACCGAGTGGGGATCCTCACCGGGGAGCGCAAGGAGAAGCCTGGGGCCGACCTCATCGTGGGCACCACCGAGATCCTGCGCAACCAGCTCTACGACGCCATGTACCGGGGCCAGGACCTGGATGCGGGGTTGGTGGTCCTGGACGAGGCCCACTTCCTGGGCGACCCGGACCGGGGCGTGGTGTGGGAGGAGGTGATCATCTACCTGCCGGTACGGGTTCGCCTGCTCCTGCTCTCGGCCACGGTGCAGAACGCGGACCAGATCGCCCGCTGGCTGGAGTTCGTGCGCGGCGAGCGGTGCCACACCGTGGTGGCCCATCAGCGGCCCGTACCCCTGTATCCCATCTTCCTGTTTCCCGACGGCGAGCTGGCCCCCCTGCTGCGCCAGGGACGGCTGTTCCCCAAGGTGCGCCACTTCCTGGAGCACCACCAGATGCACCGGCCCCGCAGCGCCCGCGAGGCCACCCCTCCCTTTGCCCGCATCCTGCGCGCGGCCGAGGCGGCCGACCTGCTGCCGGCCATCTTCTTCCTCAAGTCCCGCGCCGACTGTGACGCCGCCCTCAGCCAGGTGGCCGCGGCCGGCCTGGAGGTGAGCGAGGACAAGCGCCAGGCCCTGGCCCAGGAGGTGGAGGAGTTTCTGGAGCGCTACCCCTTCCTGGCCAGCCACCCCCACCTGAGCCTGCTCAAGAGCCTGCACGTGGCCGCCCACCACGCCGGGCACCTGCCCCACTGGAAGATGCTGGTGGAGCGGCTCATGCAGCGGGGGCTGCTCAAGGCCATCTTCTCCACCAGCACCGTGGCCGCGGGGGTCAACTTCCCCGCCCGCACCGTGGTCATCACCCAGAGCGACCGCTTCAACGGCCGCGAGTTCGTGGACCTGAGCGCCACCGACCTGTTGCAGATGACCGGCCGCGCCGGCCGCCGGGGCATGGACAAGATCGGCTTCTGTCTGGTGGTGCCCGGGCCCTTCAACGACGTGCCCCTGGTGGCGGCGTTGTTGGGGGCCGAGCCCGAGCCCATCCAGAGCCAGCTCCACATCAACTTCTCCATGGTGCTCAACCTGTTGCTCTCGCACCAGCCGGAGGAGATCAAGCAGCTTCTGGGCAACAGCCTGGCCACCTTCCAGCGCCTGGAGCGCTCCCGCGGCCGGCGGGGGGGCGAGGGCCTGGCCAAGCTGATGCGCCCCTTGAGCCGGGCCCTGGCCGACACCCCCTGCCAGGGGCCGGAGGAGGCGGTGGTGCGCTGGCGGCGCTGGCGCCAGCTCATGTCCCTGCGCCGCCACCTGCAGGAGGAGATGGCCTCCCTGGAAGAGCGGGGCGAGCTGTGGGGGGCCCTGACCCGGGGCCGGGTGTTCCTGGACCTGTTCGGCACCACCGCTGCGGTGCTGCGCCGCGAGGAGCGGCCCGAGGAGCCCGGGGTCCTGGCCGTGAGCCTGGAGCCCGAACGCCGCCTGCGCCGGGGCCGGCCGCGCATCGACTTCGTGCCCCTGTCCGAGGTCACCGGCGTGTTCCAGGAGGTGATCGACCTGCCCCGGGCCGGGGGCGGACGCGCCCTGGCCCGGGCAGTGCTGGAGCAGCGGCCCCAGCGGCCCCGGCCCTTGCCCCCCGAGGAACTGACCGCCCTGGTGCGCCAGGAGGCCGAGCGCCTGCAACAGCGGCTGGNCTCCCTGGACCACGAGCTGATGGAGCTGGCCTGCGCCGACTGCCCCCAGGCCGAGCGCTGCCACGGCGAGGACACCGAGCTGGCCCGCCTGCTGGCCGAGGCCGAACGCATCCTGGTGGAGCTGCGCGAGGAGAGCCACGTGTTCTGGTTCGACTTCGTGCGCCACCTGGAGTTCCTGCGCAGCGAGGGCTTCGTGGACCAGAAGGGCAGACTCACCGACGACGGGGTGTGGGCCAGCAAGCTGCGCCTGGACCAGCCCGTGCTCATCGCCGAGGCCATCCGCATGGGCGCCCTGCCTCAGGACGACCCGGTGTTGCTGGCCGCGCTCATGGCCCTGTTCGTGGACGAGCGCGAGCGCGAGGGCAGCGACCCCTTCCTGGTGCGCCGCCTGTATCAGGCCCTGCAGACCCTGCGCCACGCCCTGGACCCCCTGCTGGGCCGCCTGCGGCAGTGGGGCTTCGAGGTGCCGCCGCTGCCTCCCGCGGCCGCGGCCGCGGTCTATGCCTGGGGCCTGGGCGGGGAGTTCAACCACGTGGCCGGCATCTACGGCGGCGCCGAGGGCGACCTGGCCCAGCTCATCTACCGCACCGCCGACAACCTGCGCCAGGTCATCAGCCTGCAACAGACCCACCCCCGCCTGGCCGACACCGCCCGCGAGGCGGTGGACCTGCTGTTGCGGCCGCCGGTGGTGGTGCCGGTGTGAGAGGCGCGAGAAAAGGTTTGACACCACCGGCGGCTACCTATAAGCTAGAAGACGCATAGAGGGAGAGCCGATGCCGCGCTGGTGACAGGGGGTGTTGGCCCCACACCATCACGGCGAAATCGGCTCTTTTCCTTTTATGCGGCTGGGTCCGACCCCATTCACACGGTCCCGGGGCGGGCCTGAGCGCGTGTGTTAGTGTTTGTGAGGAGTGAAAGACGAGTCATGGTTACCAACATTTTCGTGGGCAATCTGCCCTACTCCACCACCGTGGATGAGATGCGCCGGCTGTTCGAGGAATACGGTCCTGTCCATTCGGCCAAGATCATCACCGACCGTATGACCGGCCGCTCCCGGGGCTTCGGCTTCGTGGAGATGGACAACGAGCCGGCCCAGGCCGCCATCCAGGCCCTGGACGGCTACGAAGTGGACGGCCGCGCCCTGCGCGTGAACCAGGCGCGTGAGCGCGAGCCCCGTCCCCGCCGCTTCTAGAGCCACACCGGCTTGAGACGCAAACCCCCGCC
>MTPE01000335.1 GCA_002011835.1 Desulfarculaceae bacterium JdFR-95
CGACGCGCTACTCCATCCAGGGCGCCACCCGCTCGCCCCGAGAGAGATCCTCCAGGCTCTCCCGCTCGCGCACCACGGCAAAGCGATCCCCGTTCACCAAGACCTCGGCCGGCCGGGGACGGCTGTTGTAGTTGCTGGCCATGCTGAAGCCATAGGCCCCGGCGCTCATCACGGCCAGCAGGTCGCCGCGCTCCACCGCGGGCAGATCGCGCTCCTGGGCCAGGAAGTCGCCGCTCTCGCAGATGGGACCCACCACGTCCACGGTCAGGGTTCTGGCCCCGGGCCGCTCCACCACGGGCTGGATGTGGTGGTAGGCGCCATAGAGGGTGGGCCGCACCAGGTCGTTCATGGCCGCGTCCACCACCACGAAGCGCTTGGCCGGGGTGCGCTTGGTGTAGAGCACCCGGGTGAGCAGGATGCCGGCGTTGCCCGTGAGCACCCGTCCCGGCTCCAGGATCAGGGTCACATCCAGGCGCCGGGCGATCTCGCTCACCGCCTGGGCGTAGGCCTCCGGCGGCGGCGGCTCCTCGTCGCGGTAGGGGATGCCCAGCCCCCCGCCGATGTCCACGTACTGCAGCTCCATGCCCTCTTTGCGCAGGCGCTCCACCAAAAGCGCCACCCGCTCCAGGGCGTCGGCGAACGGCTCCACCTGGGTGATCTGGCTGCCGATGTGGAACGACACCCCGCGCACCTCCACGTGGGGCAGGCGCGCGGCGGCCTGGTACTGGGCAAAGGCGATCTCCATGCCCAGGCCGAACTTGTTCTTGGCCAGGCCNGTGGTGATCTTGGGGTGGGTCTTGGGGTCCACGTCCGGGTTCACNCGGAAGGAGATCGGNGCCTTGCGGCCCAGGCGNCCNGCCACCTCGTTCAGGACCAGCAGCTCCTGTTCGCTCTCCAGGTTGAACATCAGGATCCCGGCCTCCAGCGCCATCTCCATCTCGGCGGTGGTCTTGCCCACCCCGGAGAACACGATGCGCTCCGGCTTCACCCCTGCGGCCAGGGCACGGGCCAGCTCACCGCCGCTTACGATGTCCGCCCCGCTGCCCTGGGAGGCGAACAGGGCGATCACCGCCCGGTTGCTGTTGACCTTCACCGAGTAGCACACCAGGTGGTCCACCCCGGCGAAGGCCTGGTCGAACACCTGGTAGTGCCGGGTCAGGGTGGCCTGGGAGTACACATAGGTTGGGGTGCCCACCTGGCGGGCGATCTCCTCCAAGGAGACCTCCTCGGCGTGGAGAACCCCCTGGCGGTAGTGGAAGTGGTGCATGACTCAATAGACTCCTTGATGCCGCTGTCTCTGCAATCGGTCTCGTGGCTCGGGCGCCGCACCCCAAGGGATGCATACCGTGATGATAGGGCCTAACATGCCCGCCCGGCAGCGGTCAAGCCCTCCCCGCCTCCACCGCGGCAGCCCACCTCCCCCATTCGGCTCAGGGTAGCCCCAGCGGCCAGCGCCCCTGCCTCCCGGCAGATCGGGCAGGCTAGCCAGACAACAGGCCACACAGAAACGGTCCCTCCGGCAAACGGCGAGGGGAGAGGCTCTTAGGGATCGCGGCCCAGGCCGTCAACACAGGAGATGGGATGATGTTTCGCCGTCTTGGCGAGGAAAACGATGTGGTTCCGCTTCATCCCGGCGTCTGCCGGACGAGCCACACCACATCGAGGCGCCTGACGGAAGCCGCAAACCCCGATCCGGCGCCCTGCCCCGATTCGCGGCCGAGGGCGCGCCGTTGCCTGCCCCCCGCGGGGCGCGGGCCGCGGCTCTCCCTCCGCACCTGGGCAGGGGGCGACGCACCCCTCACCACCGTGCNCGCCCCCTCCCCTGTCAGCCCCACCCTTCGGGGGCGGCCGGGAGCGAGCGGGAGGCGAGAGGCGCCTCAGTCGATGATCTGCTGCACCTCCAGGGTCTCGCTGAAGGGGCTGCGGTTGCCCGCCTCGTCCACCGCCTGCACCCGGTACTCATACACGACCCGCGGCTTCACCTCCCGGTCCAGGAAGGTGTTCTCCACCACGGGCTGCGGCGTGAGGAGCTGCCAGTCTTTCTGGCCCTTCACGCGGCGATAGACCAGGTAGCCGGCGGTGTCCTGCTGGGGGCTGGGGGTGAAGCGCAGCAGTATCCCCTGCTCCACGCCCGCACCGGCCAGGTCGGTGGGGGCGGAGGGCGGGGTCTGGTCGCGCGGGGTGGCCTGCACCCAGGNGCCGGGTCGGCCCTGCACCTGCACGCCCTTGACCTGGCGCACCGCGGCCACGGCATAGGCATAGGTCTTGCCGTTGGTCACGCTCTTGTCCGCCAGGGTGGGGGTGGTGAGGGGCTGGGTGTTGAGGGGCCGGGGCTGGTCGGTCTCGCCCAGGGGGCCCTTGCGATAGACGATCCAGCCCGCGGGGCAGTCGGCATGGGGCGGGCAGGGCATGAGGCGGCTGCCCGACCAGGACAGGTGCACCACTCCGTCGCCGGCCTGGGCCTTCAGGCCGGTGGGGGCCGGAGGGGGCAGCACACGAGGGGCGCGGGCCAGGTTGGAGCGCCGGCTCATGCGTCCGGCGGCGTCGATCAGGATCACCTGGTAGAAGCCCTCCTTGCCCAGGGGGGCCTGGCGGTCGAGGTAGCGGAAGCGGCCGCCCTGCATCAGCTCGGCGTCGCGCCCGGCGAGGTGGAAGAGGCGGTAGCGGCGCAGGCGCGGGGCGCAGGGGGGGCAGTCCGGGTCGCCGCTGAAGGGCAGATAGGCATACAGCAGGCGCACTTGGGTCACCCGGCGGTCGGGGCGTTCGGCCTGGGGCACGCTGAAGCTGATCTCGATGCCCTGGGCGCGGGCGGCGGCGCTCAGGTCGCGCACCGGCGGGGGGGCGGCCTGGCTGCGCGGCAGGGGGGGAGACTTCACCCCGCAGGCCGCAGCCAGGGCCAGCAGGGCCAGACACAGCAGACACCAGCCTATTCTTCGGGCCATAGCCGTTTCCTCGCCTCGGTTAGCGCTGCGTTGACTCTCTCCGGGGCGGTGCCGCCGGGGGTGGTGCGCCGGGCCACCGCCGCCTCCGGGGAGAGAATAGCATAAACGTCGTCCTGGATGTCGGGGCAGATCTCCTGCAGCTCGGCCAGGGAGAGGTCTTCCAGGCGGCAGCCCCGCTCCTCGGCCAGGCGCACCGCCCGGCCGGCGATCTCATGGGCCTGGCGGAAGGGGATGCCCTTGGCCGCCAGGTAGTCGGCCAGCTCGGTGGCNTTNAGGAAGCCCTCCTCCACCGCCCGGCGCATGCGCGCCGCATCCACCCGCACCCCCGGCAGCAGGGCGGCCAGCACCGCCAGGCTGTGATGCACGGTGTCGAAGGCGTCGAACACCGGCTCCTTGTCCTCCTGCAGGTCCTTGTTGTAGGCCAGGGGCTGGCCCTTGAGCATGGTGAGCAGGGCCACCAGGTGGCCCACCACCCGGCCGGTCTTGGCCCGCACCAGCTCGGCGGCGTCGGGGTTCATCTTCTGGGGCATGATGGAGCTGCCGGTGGCGAACTCCTCGGGCAGGCGCACGAAGCCGAACTCCTGCGTGCACCAGATCACCAGCTCCTCGGCCAGGCGCGAGAGATGCACCTGCACCAGGGCCAAGACAAAGAGAAACTCAGCCGCGAAGTCCCGGTCGCTGACCGCGTCCAGGCTGTTGGCGCAGGTGCCGGAGAAGCCCAGCTCCTTGGCCACCGAGGCCGGGTCCAGGGGATAGGTGGTGCCGGCCAGGGCCGCCGCCCCCAAGGGCAACACCGCGGCCCGCGCCCGGCAGCCGGCCAGCCGCGCCCGGTCGCGCCAGGCCATCTCGATGTAGGCCAGCAGGTGATGGGCCAAAAGCACCGGCTGCGCCCGCTGCAGGTGGGTGTAGCCGGGCATGATCACCTCCCGGTTGGTCTCGGCCAGGCCCAACAGAGCACGCTGATAGTCCTGCAGGTCCTCGTCCAGGGTCTGGCAGGCCTCCACCACCCACAGGCGCAGGTCGGTGGCGATCTGGTCGTTGCGCGAGCGGGCGGTGTGCAGGCGGCGGGCGGCGGGCCCGATCAGCTCGGCCAGGCGGTCCTCGATGTGGGTGTGTATGTCCTCCAGCTCGGTGCGGAACTGGAGCTTGCCCGCCTCGATCTCGGCCCGGACCTTCTCCAGGCCCTCCACGATGGCCTTTGCGTCCTCGGGCGAGATCACCCCCTGGCGGGCCAGCATGCGGGCGTGGGCCTGGGAGGCGCGGATGTCNTGGAGGTAGAGGCGGCGGTCGAAGGCGATGGAGGCGTTGAACTCCTCCATGAGCTGGTGGGTCTGGGCCTGGAAGCGGCCGCCCCAGAGTTTGCCCCCTTTGCCCATACCGAGATTACTCCTGCAGCAACAGACCGTTATCGACTTATCTGAATCGTTACTTCAGGTTCTTGAGGCCCTCCAACAGCGCGTGCCGGATGCGCAGGCGCAGCCCGTTCAGGCGGATGAATCCCGTGGCGTCGGCCTGGTTGTAGACTTGGTCCGCCTCGAAGGTGGCGAAGTCGGGCCGGTACAGGGAGTAGGGCGAGCGCCGGCCCAGCACGGTGACGTTGCCCTTGTACAGGCGCAGGCGCACCTCGCCGGTCACCGGCTCCTGGGCCTGGTCCATGAAGGACTGCAGCAGCTCCATCTCAGGGGAGAACCAGTAGCCGTAGTAGATCAGCTCGCTGTAGGTGGTCAAAAGCTGGTCGCGCAGGCGCAACACCTGGCGGTCCAGGCACAGGGACTCCAGGGCCAGGTGGGCCTGGCGCAGGATGGTGCCGCCGGGGGTCTCGTACACCCCGCGGCTCTTCATGCCCACGTAGCGGTTCTCCACCATGTCCACCCGGCCGATGCCGTGGCGGCCGCCCAGTTCGTTGAGCCGGGCCAAGAGCGCCGCCGGGCTCAGGCGCTGGCCGTCGATGGCCACGGGGTCGCCCTTCTCGAAGCTGAGCACGATCTCCTCGGGGGTGTCCGGGGCCCGGCGGGGGTCGGTGGTGAGCACGAACATGTCCTCGGGCGGCTCGGCCCAGGGGTCCTCCAGGATGCCGCCCTCGAAGGAGATGTGCAGCAGGTTGCGGTCGCTGGAGTAGGGCCGCTCCTTGGTCACCGGCACGGGGATGCCGTGGCGCTGGGCATAGGCGATCAGCGCCTCGCGCGAGTTGAGGTCCCACTCCCGCCAAGGGGCGATGATGGTCAGCTCCGGGGCCAAGGCCTGGTAGGTCAGCTCGAAGCGCACCTGGTCGTTGCCCTTGCCTGTGGCGCCGTGGGCCACGGCCTGGGCGCCCTCGGCCCGGGCTATCTCCACCTGGCGCTTGGCGATCAGGGGCCGGGCCAGGCTGGTGCCCAGCAGGTACTGCGACTCGTAGATCGCCCCGGCGCGGAAGGCGGGGAACACGTAGTCGCGCACGAATTCTTCCTTGAGGTCGTCGATATAGACCTTGGCCGCGCCGGTCTGCTCCGCCTTCTGGCGTACCTCCTCCAGCTCCTCGCCCTGGCCCAGGTCGGCGGCGAAGGCGATCACCTGGCACTGGTAGGTCTCGATGAGCCACTTGAGGATGACCGAGGTGTCCAGCCCGCCGGAGTAGGCCAGGACCACCTTGTCGATCTTGCCGGACATGGTTAACGATCTCCTAGCGTTGTGAACTTATCTCATGTTTTGGTTCAGCTATTGCCGCAGACCCACAACCCCTATGATACCCGGCCCACCAGCGCCTCCAGGATGGCCTTCTGCATGTGCAGCCGGTTCTCGGCCTGGTCCCACACCGCCGAGCGCGGCCCCTCCAGCACCTCGTCGGTGATCTCCTCCCCCCGGTGCGCGGGCAGGCAGTGCAGCACCACCGCCTCGGGGTGGGCCAGGGTGAGCAGCTTCTGGTCCAGGGTGAAGCCGGCAAAGGCCGCGCGCCGGGCGGCGGCCTCGTCCTCCTGGCCCATGGAGGCCCACACGTCGGTGGAGACCACCTGCGCGCCCTCGACCGCGGCCCGCGGGTCGTGGCCCAGGCTGATGTCCGCCCCCTGGCTGCGGGCGTGGGCCACGATCTGGGGGTCGGGCTCGAAGCCCTCGGGGCAGGCCAGGCGCAAGGTTAGCCCCAGGCGGCCGGCCGCCTCCAGCCAGGAGTGGGCCATGTTGTTGCCGTCGCCCAGCCAGCAGTAGGTGAGCCCTTGT
>MTPE01000334.1 GCA_002011835.1 Desulfarculaceae bacterium JdFR-95
CGGGGGGGAGGCTCAGGCCGCCTCTCCGCCGGGCAGGCGGAACAGGCGTCGGGTGTTGGCCGTGGTGACTTGGGCCACCCGCGCGGGGTCGCAGCCGGCGGCCTCGGCCACGCCCTGGCAGACGTAGGCCAGGTATGCGGGTTGGTTGGGCCGGCCGCGGCGGGGCTGGGGGGTGAGGAAGGGGCAGTCGGTCTCCAGCAGGATGCGTTCCAGGGGCACGCTGCGCACCACCTCGCGCAGCAGGTGGTTCTTGGGGTAGGTCACCGGCCCGTCGATACCCAGGTGGAAGCCCAGGTCCAGCACTTGGTGGGCCAGGGCGGGGTCGCCGGAGAAACAGTGCACCACCCCGCCCACGCGGCCCGCGTCCTGCTCGGCCAGCATGTCCAGGACCTCCTGGTGGGCCTGGCGGTCGTGGATCACCAGGGGGAGACTCAGCTCCAGGGCCAGCTCGATCTGGCGGGCGAAGGCCCGGCGCTGGTCCCGCCGCGGGCTGAGGTTGCGGTAGTAGTCCAGGCCGCACTCGCCCCAGGCCACTGCGCCGTCCTTCTGGGCCAGGGCCTTGAGCTCGCGCCAGAGCGATTCGCTGGCCTGCTTGGCGTCGTGGGGGTGCAGGCCCACGGTGAAGAAGACGTTTTCGTGGCGGCGGGCCAGCTCCGCGGCGCGGTGGGACGAGTCCCGGTCCACGCCGATGGTCACCACCTGGGTGACGCCCACCTCGCGGGCGCGGGAGAGGGCGTCGTNGGGGTCTTTGAGCATGTCCAGGTGAGCATGGCTGTCGATCAGTTCCATGACCGCTCCTTGGCAACGGGGTGGGGTGCTGCCTGCAAATCCTGGGGCGGGGGTGGGGTGTTGTCAAGCGGGTGGGAGAATTTTCAGGCCTCGATGCGGAGGCCGGCCTTGGCTTCCAGCTCCTCCCGGCCGAGCCGGCGCAGGGGCGCGTCCCGGGTCTGGAGGAGCAGGCGCAGGCCCTCGCCGGGCCGGGCCAGGGAGACGTGGAGCCATCCTGCGGGCGGGTACTCCACGATCAGCTCGTGCACGGGCAGGTACCGGGCGGCGTAGGCGGCCATCTGCCACAGGGTGACGCCCCGGCGGGCGGGGCGCAGGTCCGCGGCCAGGCCCTGGCAGTGGCGGCTGGTGCGGCTGAGGGAGACGTACCAGTTCAGCTCGGGCGAGCGGTAGCCGCTGAGCACCAGCAGGGGTCCGAAGCGCCGCCGCAGGGGCTCCAGCACCCTCTGGGCCAGGGCCGTGAGGTTGGCGAGCTGGGCCGGGCCGGGGCGGTTGTCCAGGCCGTAGGTCCGGGCGGTGTGCGAGCGGGTCAGCTCGGCCAGGGTGAAGTGGGGCGCACCGGGGATGGGGCTGTGGAGGTCGGGGGTCACGGGGTGTGGAACTCTCCGGGGGCGAAGACCCGCCGGCCGGCGAAGACCCGGCACAGGGCGGCGGTCTGCATCAGTTCCGGGTCCAGGGCGTCCATGAGGGCGATGTCCAGGCCCGCGCCCCAGGCCGCGGCCAGGAAGGGCGCGGCGGCGAAGCGGCTGTGGCGGCCGGCGCTCCGGGTGACCAGGTTGCTTATGGCCAGCAGGGTGCGGGGGGGAGGGTCGAACACCAGCGGCACGGCGCGGAGGAAGGAGATCACCGCCCAGGCGTGGGCCTCGCCGCCGGGCAGGGCCAGGGGCATGACCATGGGGTCCAGGATCAGGCGGGAGCGCTCCAGGCCCAGGCGGTCGGCCTCGGCCACGATCAGCCCGGCCAGGCCCAGGCGCTCCTCGGCCGTGGGGGGCACGGTGTGGTCGATGGTGGCGGCCACCACCTCCAGGTCGTGGGCCGCGGCCAGCTCCAGCACCGGCCGCAGGCGTCCCTCCTGGGCCGTGGCCATGTTGAGCACCGGAGGCCGGCTGCAAAAGGACAGGGCCAGGGCCAGGGTCTCGGGCTCGGGGGCGTCCAGCATGAGCTTCAGCGAGCAGGCCCGCTCGGCGGTCTCCACCAGCCAGCGCCAGGTCTCGGCCCGGCGCGCGGGGGGCAGGTAGCCGGGGTTCAGGTCCAGCCAACTCGCGCCGGCGGCCTCCAGGCGCCGGCACAGCCCGGCGATGGCCTGTCGGTCCCGGCCAGCCAGGGCCCGGCGCAGGCTGGGCCGGGCTGCGCTCAGGTTGTCCGCCGCCACCAGCATGGCCCGCAGTGTAGCGCCGACAGAGGCGAGGGGCAAGGGAGGAGCTTCCCGGAGTGGGCTCCAGGCTTCCCGGTAAGGGTGGTGTGTCACAACAGTGTGTGTTCCCGGCCGAATCGGTTCTGCTCCTGGGTTGGGGGCCTTTGGGGGCCGGCTTGACAGGGCGCGCCCCCCAGGGTTTGATTGAGGCGTGAACCGTGAGCCTGGGAGCCGTAAGGTGGAGTCGGACCCCCTGCTGGAGATGCGGCAGGAACTGGACCGGGCCGAGGAGGCGCGCCTGTCGCCCTGGGCCTGTCCCAGCCGGGCCGCGGTACGCCGCCGGCCCGATCCAGTGGACGCCACCGGCCACCGGCAGTCGTTCGCCCTGGACGCGGACCGGGTACTGCACTCTCTGGCCTACACCCGCTACATAGACAAGACCCAGGTCTTCTCTCTGATGCCCAACGACCACATCACCCATCGGGTGTTGCATGTGCAGTTGGTGTCCAAGATCGGGCGCACGGTGGGGCGTTTCCTGGGGCTGAACGAGGACCTGATCGAGGCCATCGCCCTGGCGCACGACATCGGCCATCCCCCCTTCGGCCACGACGGGGAGCGTTTTCTCAGCGCCAAGTGCCGGGAGCACGGCCTGGGGCCATTCCTGCACAATCTGCAGTCGGTGCATTTCCTGGAGCGGGTGGAGAAGGGCGGCCGGGGGTTGAACCTGAGTCTGCAGGTGCTGGACGGGGTGTTGTGCCACGACGGGGAGGTTCATTCCCAGCATCTGACGCCGCGGCGGGACAAGAGCTTCGCCACCCTGGACGCGGAGATGGCGGCCAAACAGGAGGACCCGCACCTGGCCCTGATCCCCATGACCCTGGAGGGCTGCGTGGTGCGCATGGCCGACACCATGGCCTACGTGGGCCGCGACCTGGAGGACGCCATCCGGGTGGGTCTGATCCGGCGGGAGATGGTGCCCGAGGAGGTGCGGCGGGTGTTGGGCGACACCAATGGCACCATCGTCTATCGCCTGGTCACCGACCTGATCCGCACCTCCCGGGGGCAGGACTACGTGGCCTTCAGTCCCCCGGTGGGGGAGGCGCTCAAGGCGCTCAAGGCCTTCAACCTGGAGCACATCTACCTGAACCGGCGCATCAAGAGTGAGCACGCCAAGATCGAGGAGGCTTTCGCCCGCCTGTTCGACCGCTACCTGGCCGACCTGGAGGGGGGGCGGGAGGAGAGCCCGATTTTCCGTGATTTTCTGGAAGGCATGAGCGAAGAATATCGCCAGGCGACACCTCCGGCGGCGGTGGTACGGGACTTCGTGGCCGGTATGACCGACGAGTATTTCCTGGCTCATTACCGGGAGTTGGTGTGTCCGCGGCGTCTGCCAGCCCGTTTTGGTCCTTAGCTTTTTCGGGTTCGGGCCGGGGCTTTGAACATTATTTCACAAGGCTGACGCACACTTGGCGGCTTTTAGGGCTTGACAAGCGAGCGCTCGCTTGGCTACAAGAGTTCTCACGAGGGAGGCCCTTGCCCGGTCCCATCCTAACGCGACAGAAGGTCCAAGACAGCCGTTGTTTTGCCCGATCGTGCCTCAGCCAGGATTGTGTGACCGCCTCCGCAGGGGGGTTGAATTGACTCCCCTGAGTGGGTGTAGTCTGGGATGAAACGAGGAGGAGCCATGTCCACCCTGGCCGCTTCCGCTCCGGCGTCGGAGCCAGACCGTGAGCAGCAGCCCCAACTCATCGTGGAGGACCTGCACCTTCGTTTCGGGGGACTCAACGCCCTGAGCGGGGTGAGCTTCAGCGTGAAGAAGGGTGATATTCACGCCATCATTGGTCCCAACGGGGCGGGCAAGACCTGCATCTTGAACTGCATCTGCCGGTTCTACCATCCCTATCGGGGCCGCATCATCTTCGAGGGGCGCGACATCTCCCGTATCCCCACCCACAAGGTGGCCGAGCTGGGCATTGCGCGGTCGTTCCAGAACATCGAGCTGTTCAAGGGCATGACCGTGATCGACAACATCAAGCTGGGCCACCACGTGCACATGAAGAGCGGGTTCATCTCCGGCGGCATCTACCTGGGTAAGGCCAAGCGGGAGGAGATGCGGGTACGTAAGGAGATCGAGGAGAAGATCATCGACCTGCTGGAGATCGAGGCCATCCGCAAGAAGGTGGTGGGGACCTTGCCCTACGGTCTGCAGAAGCGGGTGGAGCTGGCGCGGGCCCTGGCCATGCAGCCCAAGATCCTGCTGCTGGACGAGCCCATGGCGGGCATGAACCTGGAGGAGACCGAGGACATGGCCCGCTTCATCCTGGACGTGAACGAGGAGTGGGGCGTGACCGTGGTCCTCATCGAGCACGACATGGGGGTGGTGATGGACATCAGCGACCGGGTGGTGGTGTTGGACTTCGGCACCAAGATCGCCGAGGGCACCCCCGAGGAAGTGAGCAATAATCCCCACGTGATCGAGGCCTATCTGGGTTCGGAATCGGCCGCCCACTCCAAGCTGGGCCTGTAGTTGCAAGGAGGCGGTAAGACGTGCCACTGACCTACATCAAGGCGGAAGAGCCCGGCGTAGACATCGACAACTACACCATGCCCATGCTTCTCAAGCGTAACGCCGAGAAGTGGGGCGACAACAAGGTGGCCCTGCGCGAGAAGGAGTTCGGCATCTGGCAGCCGGTGACCTGGCGGGGCTACTACGAACACGTAAAATATTTCGCCCTGGGGCTGGCCGCCCTGGGGTTCAAGGAGCACGACTCCCTGGCCATCATCGGCGACAACCGGCCCGAGTGGGTCTATGCCGAGCTGGCCGCCCANTCCCTGCGGGGGCGCCCCCTGGGCATCTATCAGGACTCCATCCTCACCGAGGTGGCCTACGTCATCGACCACTCCGACGCCCGCTTCGTGGTGGCCGAGGACCAGGAGCAGACCGACAAGGTCCTGGACATGAAGCACGAGCTGCCCAAGGTGGAGCGGATCATCTACACCGACCCCAAGGGCATGCGCAACTACGACGACCCCCTGCTCATCTACTTCCCGGAGGTGGAGGAGCTGGGCCGTCAGTTCGAGAAGGACCACCCCGGCTACTTCGAGGAGTCCATCGCCCGGCTCACCCCGGACGACATCGCGCTGATCGCCTACACCTCCGGCACCACGGGCAAGCCCAAGGGCTCCCTGCTCACCCACCGCAACATGCTCAAGATGGCCCTGAACCTGGCCGCGGTGGACCCCAAGTACCCGGACGACGAGTTCGTCTCCTTCCTGCCCCTGCCCTGGATTGGTGAGCAGATGATGAGCGTGTCCACCGCCCTGGCGGTGGGCTTCTGTGTGAACTTCCCCGAGGAACCCGAGACCGCCATGGCCGACCTCTACGAGATCGGCCCCAACGTGGTCTTCAGCCCTCCCCGGGTGTGGGAGCAGCTGGCCCGCTCGGTGATCGTCAAGCACATGGACGCCAGCTGGTTCAAGCGCTTCATCTACCGCCTGTGTATGCCCATCGGCTACCAGATGGCTGACTTCCACTTCGAGAAGAAGAAGCCCCCTCTGGTGTGGAAGATCATGTACGCCATCAGTTGGGTGCTTCTGTTCCGGGCTCTGCAGGACCGCCTGGGTTTCAGCCGTCTGCGCTCGGCCACCACCGGCGGTGCCGCCCTGGGGCCGGATGTGTTCCGCTTCTTCCACGGCCTGGGGGTGAACCTGAAGCAGATCTACGGCCAGACCGAGATCTCCGGTATCTCCTGTATCCACCGCGCCGACGACGTGGACTTCAACAGCGTGGGCCAGCCCATCCCNGAGACCGAGGTCATGATCTACGAGCCCGACCCCGAGGGCGTGGGTGAGATCGTCTCCCGTTCGCCGGCGTTGTTCCAGGGCTACCTCAAGAACGAGGAGGCCACGCGCGAGACCATCGTGGACGGCTGGCTGCACTCCGGCGACGCGGGCTACATCACCGACGGCAAGCACCTGGTGTGTATCGAC